>NZ_JACJPU010000046.1:0-43786 GCF_014696235.1 Sphaerospermopsis sp. FACHB-1194
TCACGGAGGAGAATACTGTATCAACACCACCTAAAGCATCGTTATAGTATTCCGTAACTACATCACCTGCATTATCTACATAGTATGTGTCACTGCCATCACCACCATATAGAGTATCAGCACCTAAGCCACCCGTAAGAATGTTATTGGCACTGTTACCATTGATCACATTATTATTGCCATTACCTGTACCATTAATATTACCAAAACCAGTTAATGTCAGGTTTTCTAGTCCAAATCCCAAGGTGAAGTTCACGGAGGAGAATACTGTATCAACACCACCTAAAGCATCGTTATAGTATTCCGTAACTACATCATCTGCATTATCTACATAGTATGTGTCACTGCCATCACCACCATATAGAGTATCAGCACCTAAGCCACCCGTAAGAATGTTATTGGCACTGTTACCATTGATCACATTATTATTGCTATTCCCTGTACCATTAATATTACCAAAACCAGTTAATGTCAGGTTTTCTAGTCCAAATCCCAAGGTGAAGTTCACGGAGGAGAATACTGTATCAACACCACCTAAAGCATCGTTATAGTATTCCGTAACTACATCACCTGCATTATCTACATAGTATGTGTCACTGCCATCACCACCATATAGAGTATCAGCACCTAAACCACCATCAAGAATGTCATTGCCATCACCACCATCAAGAATGTCATTGCCATCACCACCATCAAGAATGTCATTGCCATTACCACCAATGAGGGTATCGTTGCCATTGTAGCCGTAGATGAGGTTATTTGCAGGTGTTCCCACTAAATAGTCATTTCCATTTGTGCCATGTATGGTAGTCATATATTTGACCTTGATTCTGTTGAAAAGGTATTTATACAACTCATCAATTGCACAACTTAAGGTGATATGTCAACCGTGGGACTGACCAATTCTTTTTCCATCATCCCCCAAAAGCCTCTCCTCTTGACAAAATTCTTTCAGGCTTAACTTGTCACCAATGTACTCACCCTGAAATTTCAGACTTTTGAAAAAACTCAAATTATGACCTTGTAAAGTATAGTCAAGAAAAATGAACAATTATTAGAGATAATAACTGTACATAAAACAGCGGATAGATGCACCATGTCACAATTAGAAAAATTCTTGAAAATGGCAGAAGATGAACTAACCGAGTACAGCACTGATGCCAGGAAGATAGAAAAACTACGCAGGAAGATAAGTTTATCCTTATCACTAGTACAACAACGGCAAATGAAATCGGAATTATTAGCTACAATGCAATCTAGTAAAATTGCAGAAATAGTAGAGGAACAAAGACAAGCCGCAGCCTTACCATTTTGGGGTATTGCTGGCTTGGGTTTATTATTAGGAATTTCTCTGAATCAACCTATCGGTTTATTAGCAGCCATAGTGGGGACTGTAGCAGCTTTTAGAATCCAAAAATGGGGTTGGCAGTTACAGGCAAAACGTCTATTGTTACGCACCTTGGAAGATATAGAGGAACGTATTACTCAACCGAGTAAATAAGGTTACATAGGTTTGTGTATGAATGAAACTCAAAAATCAGAGTCAGAAACCTGATCTATACGGAAAAAACAGTAATCAGGAAAAGTGGCGACTGGTTTTTGGTATCCTTTACTGATTACATAGATTACCAAAAAACTAGATAAAATCTAGACAAGGCTTATGTCCTTGCTAAACTAACAATTGTTACTCTGAGACATCGGTTATTACTAAAAGACCATTGATGGAGCTATTATGACCAAGTATGATAAAATATTTCAGTCAAAAAAAATCTCACAAGAATCATTGAGTCCAGAAGAAGCGGTAGCAGCTATAGGTGTAATTACCGGAATAGTTGATTCTTCCATTGAAGACTTAGATGCAGAAAGTTTAGCAGGTATTCTCTGGGAATTTGAGGTTTTTAATGAATACTCAGCCGAGGAAATGCTAGAAATAGTTGATAGACTGGTAGCGATCGCCCAAGATGAAGGACTAGGGGCATTATTTAACACCGCCAACGCCAGCCTCGTAGATGAAATAGTATTAGATGCCTTTGCTGCTGGGGTGGTAATGCTTTTAGACGACGAAACCCTAACTATTCCCACACCAAAACAGGCGTACATCAAACAACTACAACAAGCCTTAGAACTAGAAGATATAGAAGCAGAAGAAATGATCAAAGAAATCATAGCTGCAATAGAAGAAGCAGAATATCAAGAAGAATATGTAGACATAGAACAGGAAACAATATTATTAGATGAATTTGGGCAAGAAATATATCAATCACCTTTGGGTAATTTTATTGTTCCCATACCAGTTACCCCAGAACAGGGAGGAAAAATTCAAAGTCAAGAAGGAATAGTTGGCTTTTCTGATGATGTTGGAACTTTACTGAGAATTGATTATTATCCTCTTCCAACCGAACATTTAGCAACAATGGAATCTCAGGGACAGGAAACATATCTCCACTCTATTTTAATCGAAAAATATTTACCACAAGCCATTTTTGTTAATGTCCCAGGTGCAGAAATCAAGTATACAGAATATTTACAAGATACCTTAAAAGGTTATTATTATGTATTAGTTGATATGCCCAAAGGTTCAACAATTTCCAAACAAGAAACTAACGGCAATGCCATTAGATTAGATGCTTATCGGGGTTTGTTAGCTTTCATCAATGGTGACTTTTTGTATATAGTTAGCAGTCAGCGGACATTTTTCAATGGTGATAGTCCCGGTCCTATTTTGGATGAAGCGGAGGATATTAAACAGAATATTTTAGAGTTTATCGAGACGATGGAGTTTAGTTAGTAGGTGACAGGTGACAGGTGACAGACATAAAAGTTATGTCTTAACAGACCTGTCCTTAAATCTTGTTTCCATCTACTTAAAACACTTAAAATTTAATCCGCCGATAAATTTCATTCAGAGGAACTTCTATATTTAAACTGTGCAGAAGAACTGACTGATCAATCTGCTCATAAACTTGTAATTGCCAAAGATTATGATTGTGATTTTCCTGTTGATAATAATGATCAATATAAGGTTCTGTTTGACTTACCAGCAGATACTCACAGAAACTAGAAATTGAGCGATATTTTCTGAATTTATCACCCCGATCATAACCTTCCGTAGAAGGTGAAAGCACCTCAATAATTAATAAAGGGTTGAGAATTTCATCAGTGCGATTATTATTATTGAATTGTGGTTCACCATTAATCACCATTACATCAGCATAAGTACCATAATTAAATTCAGGAATCCAAATTCTTAAATCACTACCATAAAAGCGAAAATCAGTATCTCTGAGTAAAAATCCCAAATAAATTAAGATATTACTGGCGATCGCACTATGAACTTCTGAACCTCCAGGCATAACAATAATTTCTCCGTTACAATATTCATGTCTTTCTGTAGCTGTTTCCTCCATTGCGCGATATTCGTCTGGAGTGAAGTCTGTTTTTTTTACCTCTGTCGTGGGGTTTGGTGGGTGGGTTGGAGAAATAACCATGATTACGTATCCTCAATGATTAGACCTGAAATAATTATGACCTCAATTGAAGAGAGGCGATCACTCTTCCAAAAAAGCCTTGCATTGAAAACAGATTATGCTATACTATAGTAAATACGTACTAAATATTCATTCCTAGCTAAAAATGCTTCCATAAGTGCAGCAATAATGTAATTATATAAATGTTGTGTAGAATTTGGGTCTGGAGTCATTTGATAGTCAGCGGAGGAATGCTATGAATCAAACACTGGAAATGCCAACGCTGTATGATCGTTTATCAAAAATGGGTTTTCCTCAAAACTTTATTCAAGAAAAAGCTTTACCTGAATGGTGGAACAGTGAGCTAGAACAAAATCCTGTTGCTGTAATGGAGGCAGCAGGTTACATTTCCAAGCGTCTAGGTTTGGATATAGCATCAGTTTTTAATCCCAACGTTCCTATTGGATTTAAAAAAGTTAATAGCCCTAAGTTTAAAAAGAGACAAAATACTGATGAACAGCAGCTATTAATCGCTCAAGGTTTAGCGACACGCATTGCTGAAATGGCTGGATATGCTTGTAAATCCTCTTTCCAAGGGGTTTCAGGAGATCCTTCAGAAATCAGGCGAATAATTCTTGAAAATAATTTTTGCGTAGACCTTGATAGTATTATTAACTTTTGCTGGTCTTGCGGTATTCCAGTTATACACTTTTCTGACTTTCCTCGGAACACTCCTAAAATGGATGGGATGGCAGCACATCTAAATGGTCGCCCAATAATTGTAATTAGTTCTGGGTGGAAATTTTCTGCTCGTTTAGTTTTTGTGATTGCTCATGAACTTGGACACATTGCTTGTGGTCATGTTCAGGATGGAGTATTAGTTGATCAAGATATAAACAAAGAAATTCAAGACGACGAAGAAAAGGAAGCTAATCAGTTTGCAGAAAAGCTGCTTTTTGGAGAGACTACATATAGTTGGGAAATTCAGTATAGTGCAATAGACTTAGCAAGTAAAGCAAGCGAACTTGGTCATCAACATAGAATAGATCCTGGCGTAGTAGCTTTAAACTATGCTTGGCAAAAATCTGATTGGCGTATTGGAACTGGTGCTTTAAAAATTATTGAACCTAATGCCGATGCTTCTGCAAGAATTAATTACTTTTTGATTAATAACTTAGATTGGGAAGAGTTGAGTAAAGATAGCCAAGAATACCTTAAACTGGTAACAGGAGTGTAATTTTGTTTAGTTTGTGTGAGGAATCTCTCCTTGTTACTCTATTTTATCGACAATGATATTATCATAGAACTGGCATCGTATAAACTTTTAGGGGAGACGATGGCCAGTTTCAATTTGACATATAAAGATAAAGCTGTTAGGGTTCTGCCAAGTGCTTCCAGCTATATCAACGGTCATCCTGATTTACGTAAAAAATATACACAGAGAACTCTTCAATTAGCGAAGGACAGAGCAGATAGTTACGAAAAAATTGATAAATCTCTAATTGACCAGTCAGAAGGTTCTGAATACCAATCATTGATTGCAATAGAAAACATTGATCCTGGGGAAGCTTTGCTTGTAGCTGCTACAGAATACGAACCTAATTTTTATATATTAACCTGTGATAAGAAATTTTTAAAGGCACTATCAAAGTCTAATTTAATCAATATCAAAAATAGACTTTCTAAAAGGATTATTTGTTTAGAGCAATTAATAATACACTTGATTAATAATGATGATTTTGATAAAGTGTGTCGCAGAATTACTTTATCTGAATTATCTAATTGCGATATAGCTGAAGCATTTAAAAATGGCAGATTAACAACAAAAGAATTAGCCCTAACAACTCTAGAACAACGTGTAAAAAAGCTACGTGATGAAACAGGAGATTTACTAATTGATAGTTTGCCGCCATCTATTGAGATCAAAACTCCAGATTCATAATTGAGATGATTAACTATATGACGATATAAAAAAAATCATGTTAAAATCGCTCCCCCCATTAACCGCGCATACCTATACTGCAACTCATCCCGCATCAGAGTCCAACGCGCTAAACTCGCATCCATATCAATCACCTTCTCTGCTGCTTGTCGCGCTAACAGCAACACATCCTCATCTTCCACCAAACTGGCTAAAGTAAAATCCGCTACTCCAGATTGTCTAGTCCCCATCACTTCCCCAGGACCACGAAAACGCATATCCATTTCCGAAATAAAAAACCCATCCTGAGACTGTACCAGCACCATCAACCGTTGTTGTGCATCAGGACTTCTGGAACTACTCATCAACAAACAATAGGACTGCGCTGCACCCCGACCTACACGCCCCCGTAATTGATGTAACTGAGATAACCCAAATCTCTCCGCGTGTTCAATTAACATCACCGTCGCGTTAGGAACATCTACACCCACCTCTACCACCGTAGTAGAAACTAAAATCTGCGTTTCATTATCCCGGAATTTATTAATAGCTTCCTCTTTTTCTGCGGAAGTCATTCTTCCATGCAATAACCCCACTTGAAACTCAGGAAAAACGCTTTCTTGTAATTTTTGATGTTCATCTATTGCAGAACGCAAATCTAATTTTTCCGACTCTTCTACCAAAGGCAAAACTACATAAATCTGCCTACCTTGGGCAATTTCTCTTCTTATTAAATCATAAGCTTGGGGTCTTTGTTGACCAGTTAACAAAGATGTTTTAATTGCTTGTCTTCCTGGTGGTAATTCATCAATTTGACTCACATCTAAATCACCATGAACTGTTAAAGCTAATGTTCTAGGAATAGGAGTTGCAGTCATGGTTAAAACGTGGGGTTGTTCACCTTTTTGCTGTAATTTTGCTCGTTGTTCTACCCCAAAACGATGCTGTTCATCAATGACAACTAAACCCAAACGTTGAAAATTTACCTTATCTTGAATTAACGCATGAGTTCCCACTAAAAGAGGTAATTCACCTGTTTCTAACTGAGAATGAATTTCTCTTCTTTTTGCTGTTTTTGTTGAACCTGTTAATAATTCAACTGGTAAATGTAACAGGTTAAACCAACTAACTAACTTTCTATAATGTTGTTCTGCTAATACTTCAGTGGGAGCCATCAAAGCTGCTTGATAACCAGATTGAATTGCTGCTAAAATCGCCACCACAGCTACCACAGTTTTACCCGAACCTACATCACCTTGAACTAAACGATTCATGGGTGTAGGTTTTTGTAAATCATTGAGAATATCGTTAATAACTCTTTGTTGAGCATTAGTAAATTTAAAAGGTAAAATCTCGTTAAATTGTTCTAATAATTTGCCTTTTGGTGCTAAAACGGCACTTGTTTGAATTGCCTTGGCTTGTTTCTGACGTTGTAATAAACCCAGTTGTAAATAGAAAAATTCATCAAATACTAAACGCCGACGAGCATATTTTAAAGTATCACTATCTTTAGGAAAATGAATATTAGGAATTGCATCTTTTAATTCCATTAATTCATATTTTTTTCTTAAACCAACTGGTAAGGGATCTTTTAAATTTGCTGCCGCAGGTAAAGCTGCCATTACCGCTTGTCTGACGGTATTTGCAACAACTCCTTCCGTTAAACCATAAATCGGTACAACCCGCCCAATAGTAAAAGATTCTATCGCATCACCAGGATTAGCTAATACTTCTATTTCGGGATTATCTAAGGTTAAACCATATTTACTGGCTTTCACTAAACCACAAGCAGCCACCACACTACCCACAGCATAACGTCGTTTTAAACTTTCTTGCCAACCACGACTACTAAATCTAGCACCGGCATAAAATCTACTAACTTTTATTTGTCCACTTTTATCTTTTAATAATAGTTCTAAAATTGATAACTTTTGATTTTTAGGACTGGTAAAACAATTACAACGCTTAACTTCGGCGATGATAGTTACTGTTTCACCTCCTTGTAATTCTTGAATGTTAACTTGACGAGCATAATCAATATAATCACGAGGATAATAAAACAGTAAATCTCTCACTGTTGATAAATCTAAACGAGATAAATTTTCTGCTCTCTTGATGCCAATTTCTGGTAAATCGCTGAGTTTTTGCTCAATTTTTGGCGCTAGTCTCCGACTGGTTTCAGTCACAATAGGAGTTGTTTTAACTGTTTTTGTTGAATAATTTTTTTCCTGGGTTTTAATTTCCTGAGTTTTAATTTCCTGTTTTTTGATTTCTTGTTTTTTTATGTCTTGATGTTGCTGTTCACCCGATTCTAATTGTTGTTGTAATTGATAAAGATAGGTTTTAACTTCAGCAACTAACTGCTGTCTAATTTCTACTGCTAAATCTGGATATTCAGCAAATTGAAAGGCGATATGATGCCAGCGCGATCGCTCTTTTGCTGGTAAACTTTGAGGAAACTTCCCAAAGGTTAAACTGAGAAATTCACTGAAGCGATATTGTCTACCCATCAAATCTACAAACCCATTTTCAGCCTCTACCGCCAAGGCTTTATCCAATCTTATCCAATCGGGAGTATCATTAGTCATTAGTCATTAGTTGTTAGTCATTAGTTGTTAGTCATTAGTTGTTAGTTGTTAGTTGTTAGTCATTAGTCATTAGTCATTAGTTGTTAGTTAATTCTACCCAATCACCAGTCACCAGTCACCAGTCACCTATAAGTTAGTCCTCAAACCAACTCGCACGCCAAGCCGCTTCCGCTTCCGCAATTTTCAATTCTCTGTGTTTCTTTTGATATTCTTTTCCTAATTTATTTAGTTGCAGTAAAATATTACGAATTTGTTTGCGTGCTGACAAGAGTGTGTTATCAGCAAATTCAATGTCTCCTAGTCGCAAGTTCAGGGTTATCAGCTGTGTCAAGCTAGAATCTTCTGATTCATCGTCACTACTGATTTCAATTACTAAATTTAATAGATTAGGCGGACCCGGTATTACTTCCCCAGAAGCTTCTGAAACTGCTGCTGCAGCTGCTGCTAAAATCGGTTCTGGTAGTTTTTTCGGTAAAATTCCCACTTTTTGAATTAAAGAATTGGCATCCTGGGAAACTTTTCTCAGGGTATTCTGAATTCCTTCCTCTAAATCTTGATGCCATTGTGCCACTTCTATGGGGTTGGAAGGATCTAAATATTTTTGCTTTTCTATTTTCGATTGAGGATCGTTTTTACTGTCTTCAGTTTCTTCAGTTTCCTCAGTTTCCTCAGTTTCCTCAAATTCCTCGGTTTCTTCAGCTTCTTCCGTATCTCCACCTTGAAGATAAACAAGCAACTGTTGTGCGCCTTTTTGTCCTAATTTACGAATGCCTTGTTGCAATTGTTGTCGCTGATTCAGTGACAATTTGAGAAATTTATCAGGATATCCTTGAGTACAAACGTGATAAACTGCCAAAATTAACTGTTTTTGTAAAGCTTCACCCAGGATAGTTAAATAATTGACATAATTGCTGTGGAGTTCTGTGGCGATCGCTCTAATCGCTTGTTTTATGGCTGTGATATCCCCTTCTATTCGCTCAATTGCTCTGGCCATATCTTCCTTTTTTTCTCCACCTGAATTGTATTTTGCAGTGAAAATAATTATCCAGATTATCTAGAGTTTTGAATTACTCCAATTGTAATAATAATTGTCAATAAAATACAGGTCAGCAAAATTTGCCAGACCTGTGATTTTACAAATATCAGTTATCAGTTATCAGTGTCATCAACATTCATTTTACCATAAACTGTCTGACCTGTCTACTGTGTACTGATTTAATCATTAGTCAAAAATCTTTAGTCCAGCAGCTTCAGTTAATAACATACTATTAATAACTAACTACTGACTACTGACTCATAACTAAATTACTTAGCGCCATTACTTAGCGCCATTACTTAGCGCCATTACTTAGTGCCATTACTTAGCGCCCATTTGAGCAGCTACTTCTTCAGCAAAGTTACTTTCTTGTTTTTCAATGCCTTCACCCAGTACATATCGCACAAAGCCATGCACTGTAATGTCTTCACCGACTTTAGACTGAACTTGCTTCACTAAGTCTGCTACAGAAATGCTTTGATCGCGGATATAAGGTTGATCCAACAAAGTTAATTCTTTTAGGCGTTTTTCAATCCGTCCTTGAACAATTTTTTCTCTGATGTTCTCTGGTTTATTCGCCAAGTCTTCCTTACCCATTTCAATGTCCTTTTCTTTTTGGACAGTTTCGGCAGGAATTTGGTCTACACTAACATACTCAACATTGGGGCAAGCGGCAACTTGCATTGCTGCATTTTTAGCAAATTTTTTAAACTCTTCGTTACCAGCAGCATCGTCTGTTTTAGCGATTACTTGCAGTAACACACCTACTCTACCACCAGTGTGAATGTAGCTGTCTACTACTCCTGGTGTGTCACCAAGAGAGAAGTTTACAAAGCGTCGCACCTGGATATTTTCACCCAAGGTAGCAATACTTTCTTTGATAAATTCATCTACAGTTACTTCTGCCTTTTCAATGTAAGGTTGAGCCAGCAAAGACTCAACACTATCCGCAGTCGCAGCTTGTTGTGCTAGATTCTTAACTAAAGTTTTAAAAGCGTCGTTACGGGCAACAAAATCAGTTTGACAGTTAACTTCTATCAGTACACCCACCTTACCATCAGGTTGAATGTAGGTGTCTACTAAACCTTCTGCTGCCACGCGATCGCTCTTTTTACCCGCTGAAGCGATGCCTTTTTTACGTAGCCAGTCTATAGCTGCGTCGATATTGCCATCATTTTCCTTCAGCGCCTTTTTGCAGTCCATCATGCCGGCACCAGTTTTTTGGCGTAGCTCTTGGACGAGTTTTGCAGATATTTCCGCCATGTTGCCTCAATTCCTATCCTAACTTGACCTAGAGTTATAATCGCTCACGGGTGTTGAGTATTTCTATCTTACTCAGGGCTGTTGACATTCCCCACGGCTAGAAGCCGGGGGATTCTTGCTTCAAAGGAATTCCAAGAAATTTACCCTCAGCAAGCATCACCGTCTGCCCGACGGCTGCAAGTCCTCTGATGAGAACTACGTAAAGAAAAGCGATGAATTTTAAATTTAGCCTCTGCCAATTTTAGATTTTCGATTGGCTGCACCACAAACAGATGCAGCTTAGACATTGGAAATGAACAATTTGAGATTTGTTGCACCCAAAACAACGGACTTTTCCCAAAAAATCCAAAATCCAAAATCCAAAATCCAAAATTGTTTAGTCCTTATTCTTCGTCGTCATCGCTCATCATTGAGTCAGTGTACTCACTTTCATCGTAGTCGTACTCTTCCTCAGCGCCTTCGTAATCTTCGTAATCTTCTTCTACTTCCAGCTGACCATGACGGCCTTCATAAATAGCATCTGCTAATTTACCAACAATCAGTTTAATCGATCTGATGGCATCATCATTGGCTGGGATGGGAATATCTACCACATCTGGGTCACAGTTTGTATCTAACATAGACACAATGGGAATACCCAGTTTTTGGCATTCTTGAACAGCGTTATATTCCCGACGTTGGTCAACAATTACCACAATGTCAGGCACTTTCCGCATATTTTTAATGCCGCCCAAGTATTTTTGTAGCTTCGCCATTTCCCGACGCAGCATTGACGCTTCTTTCTTAGGCAATAAGTCTAATGCGCCGTTTTCTTCCCGACGTTCTAAATCTTTTAGACGTTCTGCTCTAGTTTTAATGGTAGCCCAGTTGGTGAGCATTCCACCCAACCAACGCTGGTTAATGTAGTGAGAACCACAACGGTTAGCTTCTTGAGCAATAATTCCCGCTGCTTGGCGCTTTGTACCCACAAACAAGAATTTTTTACCTTGTTCTGCTTGTGTCCGCATATAGTTGTAAGCATCATCCATCAACTGCGCGGTTTGCACCAAGTCGATGATGTGTACACCATTGCGAGCAGTGTAGATGTAAGGAGACATCTTAGGGTTCCAACGTCGGGTTTGATGCCCAAAGTGAACACCTGACTCCATCATCTGAGCCAAAGAAACGACTGGCATATTTTATAGCTCCTATTCGGGTTAAACCTCCATCCAGGCGTATTTCCACAGCGGAAACACCCGAATCCCCGGATGTGCGGAATTTAGACAACTACACTAGGGTAGCACAATTGTGGCAATTTTGCAGAAATGTTTTGAAAGAAGGAGTTCTAGGAGTCAGGAGTTCTAGGAGTTCAGGAGTTCAGGGAGTCAGGAGTTCAGGGAGTCAGAATTTTTAAGAAATTGGTTAATTATCAAATAGCTGTTTTTGGCACAAGTCTAAAAAAGCTGACTAATAACAACAAAAATCAGCAAATAAAAGAAATTATGTGAATAAAATTCAAACAATAAAATTCAAACATCTTCATATTAAGATAAATATTTTTGTTTCTAAATATGGTGAATTTGATTTATAATAAAAATGTCAATTATCTTAAATTAAAGGTAAAAATACATGAGCATAATTAAACCACCCACAGCAATTGATTTTGATCCTGCCATTGTCGCCAAAGATAAAGATGATCAACCTATCTTAATGATAGATGTGAGATTTTCCGCCATGTATGCTTCTCCCGAACTGAATATATTAAAAATGGAAAAATACCAAAATATTCCTTTTTTGATGTTTGCCAACTCCGATGTGATCAGAATCTTTAAAAGTCCTAATTTTGCAGAAGTAGCTAGATTAGATACCAAAAAAGTTTTAGGATTTTATAGTCCAAAAAGTATTGAAGGAATCATCTATCAATTTACTTTAATCACTTTACTTCAATCCTGGTTAAGAGATTTAGATTATCATTGGAAAAGTGAAAATCCTCCTTACATTGAAGAAATGAAAGAAATTGGTTTATTTGCTCTTTTGGATGATATAACTACAGAGGAGCTACAATTATTATGATAATTATTTATTTGGAAACTAATTCCATTATGGCAATTGCCAAAGGAAGAAATAAAGAATTAGAAGATTTTGTTTATCAGTCTTCAGATAAACTCAAGTTTGTGATACCGAGTATTTGCTTGATGGAAACCCTAGTAGCAATAGAAAGAGAAGACAAACGTAGTCAATCTTTTTCTCAAACTCTTCAAATAGAGATGAATGAAGCAAAAAGAAATAAAGAATTATCTAACTCTACCTCTTTTGTCAACTACTTAGAAAGTTCCTTAATTGATTATGATGACATATTAACTGATTTTAGAAACCGATTTTTGAAGATTCTCGAATATCTGAAAAATCATGGTGAGTTGATTGAACCCAGAATTGAAATGTTGGAAAGTACCTTAAATGCTCCTTTAATACCTGGAAAAAATCAAAAGCGAGATGATTTTATTTTACAGGTGATTTTAGTTCATGCTCAGAATAATTTATCAATGTCGAAGGTATTTTTTAGTGAAAATACTAAGGATTTTGATAATACTAATATTCAACAGGTATTAGCTAATGTGGGAATTAATTATTTTAGTAAAGTATCTAATTTACAAAGATGGTTAAATGAACAATAATAAATGTTGTAATTTAGAATGTAGGGTTTTAGCATTGCTCAACCTAGACACCACGAAAATTGATAAGAAATTAGTTTTAATCAATAATTTAATGTGATAAAATATAAGATGATTTACCGGCTTATAAAAATCACAGGTTATGACTACAACTAGGTAAACAATATGAAAGCCTTAGAAGTTACAGGTAAAATTCAACAAGGAAAATTAACTTTAGATTATTCTTTAGGGATTGATGATTTTCAGGAAGTCAAGGTAATTATTCTTTTACCAGAAGCAAGTGATTATGATATTGATGATAATGCCATTGCGGAAATATAAGAGAGTTTAACAAGAGCTTTTCAACAAGTTAAAACAGGGGAAAATAGACCTATTTGTGAGTTATGGGAGAGAATTGATAGTGAATATTGATAGGCAATTAGTTTTAATAAATAATTTAATGCACAAGTGTTGAATCCTGCAATAAAACTTTACAATCTTGGCGTTTTACCCAGGTAAAACCTATTGTCTATTGAGAATAGAGTCATTAATTGCTGAAATTTGGTATCACTGATACCAATGCACAAATTGGACAATATCCTCAAAATCTTAACATTCAACACTTCTGAATTTAATGTTATATAATATAATAGCATATCATTTACTAAAAATAAGATTTGTAATTAATGACTAATTCTAGTACCATTCGCCAAGAAATATTAAAACAAATCAGTCTCATTCCTGATGAACAATTAAGTTATGTATTAGAGTTTCTTCAGAAAATGAATATTGCTGATCAACAAACTCATGACAATGATGAAGATGTAGATGATGAATTGTTAGATATGAGTGCATCTGCATTACAAGATTATCTTACAGGAAAAGATAAAGG
The DNA here is from genome assembly GCF_014696235.1 of Sphaerospermopsis sp. FACHB-1194. Taxonomy (NCBI): domain Bacteria; kingdom Bacillati; phylum Cyanobacteriota; class Cyanophyceae; order Nostocales; family Aphanizomenonaceae; genus Sphaerospermopsis; species Sphaerospermopsis sp. FACHB-1194. The sequence continues at coordinate 13,798 of NZ_JACJPU010000046.1, forward strand.
AATTTCATCTCAGGAGTTAAAGCGTCAATTACTAGGAGAAGATTTTGCTTGATTATATTATCTTAAAACCTGCCCAAAAATATCTTGAACGATTAAGAGTTGAAGATCAAGTAAGAATTATTCGTGCGTTGGATGGTTTAATCACAGGAACAGAAAATCTTGATATTAAACCATTGAAGGGTAGAGAAGAAAGTCGTTTAAGAGTTGGTAAATATAGGATTTTGTTTATTGAGGATACGGTTAATCAATTATATGTGATCACGGCTATTGGTGCGCGGGGGGATGTTTATAAATAAAGGGTTTTTATGGTTGATAAAAATTATTAGCTATGGAAAGAGGAGGAAGTTGTAATTTATATTTAAGTGTAGTTAGTTGGGTTTCGTTACCTCAACCCAACCTACTTACTAAATTCATGGAAATGGAATACCTTGAATAAGGTGAACTCCAAATTGAATCAAACTTTCAAGAGCAGTTCTCCCCAGTCCTATACCAATACCCTTCGCCAATTCAAGACACAAATCACGGACAAATTTCCTTAAAGATGCCTCTTCTTTATATCTAGTTTTTAGTGTAGCAGTGTCCATAGCTTTAATTGCTGCGTCTACTTTAGCTTTAAGTTTAGCTATTTGTTGGTAATCATCCATATTTATCCGCCTCCTAGTTATAGGGTAAATTAATTATTTTCTTTTTGTTGTAACCAGGCTAAAAATGCTGCTTTATTACCTGCAAATTTAGCAAAATCTTCCTCTGACATACTTTGTACAACATCGGAAATTTTTGATGATTGTACTTGCTGATTAATAACTTTTTGTGGTATTTTATCTGGAGGTAGTAATTGAGGATCGACTAATTCTAAAAAATCTGCTAAAGATTTACGAGAAGCAACTATCCATTGTCTTTCTGTCGGTACAGCATCCATCATTGCATCAAATAATTGAGGTAATTGATATCTTTTAATTGAGGTAATTGATATCTTTTGTTTGCAGAATAACCTACAATTTTTCCTTGCCAATTAGGTAGGACTTCTCGAATTTTATTTTCCACATCCTTAATTCTGCCATTGATGTTTTTTTCTTGTTCGTCACTTGGTAGATTTGCTGAAGGATGCCAATCTCCAGGATGCACTAAATCAACTTTATTTAAAGCAATTACCATTCTTTCTAATAATCTTGGATCAAGAGATTTAAGGTCAGTTTCTAAATACTGTTGTACTGAAGCGATCGCTCGATCTTGTGCGTCCAAAATCCACAAAGCAACATCAACATCTTTTAAAACTTTCTCATAAAGATTAATATGTTCTTTCTGCTTTAAACAACTTTCTCCTAATCCTGGCATATCATAGAAAATTAATGATCCTTGTTTTCCCTGAACTTCACTCAAAGGAATTTCTATTAAATTAGGTGCTTGAGTACAAGCTTCTGTGTGACTGACTTCTACACCAGCATTAAATAAAGCATTTAGCGTAGAAGATTTTCCTACTCCTGTTTCACCAATAAAAGCAAATCTAGGAGGTGGTTCATGATCTACCCTATCCTTGATCATCTGACGTATTTTCTCAAAGTCATCTTCCGTCATCTTCTTCTGATAACCAGGGAGGTGTTTTAGTAAATTCTGATTCTGGAATATGCGTATCAAATCCATATACTTTAATTTGATTAATTGGTAAAACTTTTTGATTACACTATGATGATAAATAACTTAGCTTATAAACACATCAACACAAAACCTCTAAAACCCTTGATTTCCTACCCTCTTTTGTAAAAAAATATTAATCCAAACCCTCAAAAACCCTCAATAATCTCACAACCAAATAAGCTAAAATAGCTAAAACCCTTATCCTTTATTGCATATATGACTGTTACAGAAGTGTTACAAATAGTTGATAATCTCGTCTTTAAACACACGGGAAACCACCTAACCGACTTACAAATAAGTGCGATTAAAGGCATTTGGGATGGTAAACTTTATAGTGAAATTGCTGATGAATTTGATTATGGTGAAAATTATATTGGCAATATCAGCCGTGATTTATATAAAATTTTATCTAAAGAATTAGGTGAAGAAGTTACTAAAACTAACTTTTGTTGGTCTATAGAAAGAATAGCTAATTCATTTAATCCACAACTGGTTGGAATAGGAATAAAAAATAATATTAATTGGTGTCCTAACAATAAAGATACTCAAAAAATAGAAGTTAATAAAGAAGACAAAAGTCAACAAAAAACAACTTACACAAACCTCAACCAATCCCCAAAAATCACCCATTTCTACGGAAGAAATAACGAACTATCAACTCTATCTGCATGGATAGAAAACCCCAGCACTCGCTTAATTTCCATCTTAGGAATTTCCGGTATTGGTAAAACCACACTCATTAAACACTTCATTGATACTCACCCCCTACACTTTGATGCAATAATCTGGAAAAACCTTAAACTATCTAACTCCTTAAACTCTATCCTTACAGAAATTATCACCGAAATAAACGTCAATATTCAAAATATAAATACCAACAAATTATTAAAACAAACCTTAGAATTATTCAATCAAAAACGCTGTTTAATTATTCTCGATAACCTAGAAGAAATATTTACACCTCAACAATATGCAGGAAAATATCAACCTGAACATCAAAATTATCAAACATTCCTACAAATGATCACAGCAATAGAACATCAAAGCTGTGTAATTTTGATTAGTCAAGAAAAATGCCAAGAACTGATATCCTTAGATGATGAACTTTACCCCATTCATTCCTTAGAATTATCAGGTTTAGGTAATGCAGCTACAGAAATATTAAAAAATCAAAGATTGCAAAATCAAGAACATTGGTTAAACCTAATAAACTTATACGAAACTCATCCTCGATATTTACAATATATCAGCATTTTAATAAAAGATGTATTTCAAGGTGAAATTGCAGAATTTATCCAAGAAAACAATTTAATCTTAACAGAAGATATCAAATCAAACATCCTCTTAACCTGGGAGAGATTAACCAATATTGAAAAACAAACACTATTAAAAATCAGTCAAAATGATCAACCTCTATCCAGAGAAGAAATCAAAAAGCTATTATCCCTCTCATCTCTAGAAATAATCAACAGTATACAATCATTAACACGACGATTTTTATTAAGCAAATCAGAAAACGACGAAAGATTATTTCATCTCACCCCCGTATTGAGAGAATATCTAAAAAATGTATGTTAAAATATTAAATATCACAACTCTTAAACAAATAGGTCGGAAAGATGTCTAACACCCTATATGATCAAGACTTACAATTATGGATAGATGCAACAATTCAACAATTACAAAATCATGAATTTGCATCCCTGGATATTGATCATTTGATAGAGGAGTTAACAGAATTGGGTAAATCAGAAAAAAATGCACTAAAAAGCAACCTAAAAATCTTATTAACTCACCTCCTTAAATTAAAAGTTCAACATAATGTACCAGAGACAATGAAAGCAAGTTGGTATAGTTCCGTCGTCGAACATCGTCAACGAGTGATTGATAATTTAACAGATACCCCATCTCTCAAAAATTACTTAACAGAAGCATTAGAAAAATCTTACCCCGATGCGCGTAAACTTGCCATAAAAGAAGGTAAACTGGCTAAATTTGGAATTACCATACCATCAGAAAATAAATATCCTCTAACTTCTCCCTTCTCAGTAGAGCAAATTTTAGATGAGGATTTCTACCCTTAATAGAAAAATATCACACTTCTTCTATTATATCCCTTCTTCTCTTCTTTGCGCCTTTGCGCCTTTGACTCTTTGCGCGAAATAATCATTTATTCATCATCTCACCATAAGCCTGATAAACCCCCTTCACATTATACCAATTCAAAAAAATCCGCGCAATTTCCAAAGCTAACTGCGGCTTACCCAAATTAATCAACCATTGCAATAAAGGGGCGCTAGTTCTTTCATTAAACAAACCATTTAAAGAAAGCATACCCCATAACAAACGATGAAACAGAGTCATTTGAATCATCATTTTCACTTCCCAAGTGGGATGTTTTTGATAAAACAAAACTCCCATCCTACCCCGTTGAATTTCCTTATCAATTAAATTATCAATTTGTTGTAAACTAAAGGGTGGATGCCAATGATAACCCACAGCTTGAGGACATTTAATTAATTGCAAACCTAAATTTTTTAACCTCACACCTAACTCTAAATCTTCCCATCCATAAAGTTGAAAACCAGTATCAAATAAACCAGCTTTTTCTAACCAATGTTTAGGAATAGCGACATTACCCGTAGCAAAAAAAGCCGCAGAAAAATCTGTGATTTTATAAGGTTCAGAAGTGGGATTTTCAAAATTACAAGTATTAATTACCGCACCGTAAGTAAAAAAAGCGTCGTTTCCTAATTTCTCTCTTCCTTGCAATAAAGCATTACTATGAGCTTGCAAGAAATTAGACAAGACCACCAAATCACTATCAATAAAAATAATCGTATCACCCGCAGCTTTTTCTACCCCTAAATTTCGCGCCGCAGCAGGACCAGCATGATCCTGTTGAAAACACCGCAGATGAGGAAACTCATCTTTATTTTCTGCTAACCAGTCTAAAGTCCCATCTGTAGAACCATCATCTACTAAAATAATCTCATACCCTTCTACAAGGGTTGTATCCTTTAAATTCTGCACTTCTAAAGCGCGGAGGCACTTCTGCAAAATTGACAACCGATTATAAGTTGGTATAACAACACTAAAAAACACTTTTTCACCTACATCACTAAACAACTCAAAATTAAATGTTAAATAGAATTAATGTTAAATAGATTTTTGCCCATATTTTAAATATCTAGCATAGGACAAACCTAGAATTTTGAGCTTGGCATACTACATGAGAATTAGAGAAGTATATGATACTTTACAGGGTTATTACAGAAAATTTACCCAAAAACCAACATTGTGGATGTTCAAAATAGCATAAATCGTAAATTCAGGAAGTTTTACAATTTACGCTAACTCAATTAGTATATAATAGGACTTGCGCACTGTACAAATTCACCATGATGTGCATAAACGAAAATCCGTCGTTTCAGGCTTTTGTCGATTAACTTCCGATCAATAGCGAACTGCTTGCAGCAGCGCTTCGCTATCGCTCAAAAATCATTAAAAAATCACGTTAAAATGGACGAAACCCATACCTCATATTTGGTTGATCCTGTCAATGCGTAAGTCCTAGATATGAAAGTTTTTGCCCAGCGCCATGAATTAAATTTTCCCTACCTATGGGACACAACACAAGATGTAACTCGTAGCTTTGGTGCTGTTAGCACACCTACAGCTTTTTAAATTGATTATGAAGAGATTGTGCGCTATGAAGGACAAATTGACGATCACCCTCAAGACCCATTAGCAACCGGGCAAGATTTTTTAAGAAATGCGATCGCCTGTTTATTTCAAGGTCAAGAAATCCAGCCAGCACAAACCCCACAACTGGGAACGCCATTAGTATGGCGAAAATAAACTAGAACTAGACACAGATTGCCACTGTACTGTTATCTTAAATTGGAGGCAATTGCAACTTATTTGATAAAACGTAACTTCATGGGAACGAATTACCGACGGGTTTTACTTAAACTGAGCGGTGAAGCCTTGATGGGCAACATGGGCTATGGCATTGATCCAGAAGTAGTCAAGGGAATAGCCGAAGAGTTGGCAGAGGTGGTAGCCACTGGCGTTCAAGTCGCTATCGTAGTTGGCGGTGGCAACATTTTCAGAGGCGTTAAGGCAGCATCAGCGGGAATGGACAGAGCAACCGCTGACTACATAGGAATGATTGCCACGGTAATGAATGCCATGACGCTACAAGACTCGCTAGAAAGGATAGGAATACAGACGCGGGTACAAACGGCGATCGCTATGCAAGAATTAGCAGAACCGTATATTCGTCGTCGTGCCATCCGTCATTTAGAAAAAGGACGGGTGGTAATTTTTGGTGCTGGTTCAGGAAATCCCTTCTTTACCACAGATACCACTGCGGCATTAAGAGCAGCAGAAATAGAAGCAGAAGTGATTTTTAAAGCCACCAAAGTAGACGGAATCTACGATGCTGACCCCACCATTTATCCTGAAGCCAAACGTTACACAACCCTCACTTACGCCCACGTTTTGGCTGAAGATTTGCGAGTCATGGATAGTACCGCAATTGCCTTGTGTAAAGAAAATAATATTCCCATTCTGGTATTTGACCTAACAACGCGAGGAAATATTCACCGTGCAGTAATGGGAGAATCTATTGGCACTCTTGTGGGAGGTTCTTGTGAAATTAGCTGAAGCTGAAAGTACGATGCAAAAAACCGTTGAGGCTACTCAACGAGCTTTTAACACCATTCGCACTGGCCGCGCCAATGCGAGCTTACTAGATAAAGTACAAGTAGAATATTACGGGAATCCTACCCCCCTCAAATCTCTGGCAAATATCAGTACACCAGATGCCACCACCATTCTCATTCAGCCTTATGACAAGAAGAGTCTGAATATGGTGGAAAAGGCAATCTCCTTGTCAGATGTCGGTTTAACCCCCAGCAATGATGGTTCTGTAATTCGTTTGAACATCCCACCTTTGACATCTGACCGTCGTAAAGAATTTGCTAAACTCGCTGCTAAGTATGCCGAAGAAGGTCGAGTTGGTATTCGCAATATCCGTCGTGATGCTCTTGACTCAATTCGTAAACAGGAAAAAAACGCGGAAATTTCCGAAGACGAATCACGAGATCAGCAAGATAAACTACAAAAACTAACCAACAAATATACAGCGAAAATCGACGACTTGCTGGCAGAGAAGGAAAAAGACATTACAACCGTCTAAATTGGGGACTGGGGACTGGGGACACTTCGACAAGCTCAGTGCATCGCTGGGGACTGGTGATGGGGTTATTAACCTCCCCTGCTCCCTGCTCCCTGCTCCCTGCCTCCTACCTATTCCCTATTCCCTTATTTATGTACGAATGTATCATTGTTGGTGCTGGTCCGGCGGGTGGATCAGCAGCTTATCATTTAGCCAAACAGGGACGCTCAGTATTAGTTTTAGAAAAAGCATCTCTGCCCAGATATAAACCTTGTGGTGGTGGTGTGTCACCAGCGATCGCTCAATGGTTTGATTTTGACTTTAGCCCTGCAATTTCCGTTAAAGTAGACTCCCTGCGCTTTACCTGGAAACTCGAAGATCCTGTAGAAGCCAAAATCGGCATCAAAGAACCAGTCTGGATGGTGCGGCGAGATGTATTCGACCATTTTCTCGTTCAACAAGCTCAAAAACAAGGGGCAGAATTACGAGACAATACAGAAGTTACAGGTATTGAATTTAAAAGTGATTATTGGCAAGTTAACACGGCTAACGGACAAGTCACAGGTCGCTACTTAATTGCTGCGGATGGTGTTAAAGGTTCAATGCCCAAATGGCTAGGTTTCAAAGACCGGAAACGTCGTTTAGCAGGAGCATTAGAAGCAGAAATTCCGGCAAATGTAGAGAATAAATCCACAATTCACTTTGAGTTTGGTTTAGTCAAAAACGGTTATATCTGGAATTTTCCCAAAGCTGACGGTTACTCTCTCGGAGTCGGAACGTTTATTGGTGGCGAACGCCAGGACTTTAAAAAAATTTTGGATGAATATGCCAAATATTTTAATGTAGATATTAAAACCAGCAAACAATATGGTTATCCCATATCCTTATGGGATGGTAATCAAAAACTGCATACCCAAAATGCTGTTTTAGCCGGTGAAGCTGCTTGTGTTGTTGACCCCTTTACCGCAGAAGGTATTCGCCCCTCAATTTTTAGCGGTGTCCTAGCCGCACAATTCATTAATGAGGCGCTTAGTGGTGATATCAACGCCTTGGAAAACTACACTGAGGCTATTCATGAACAATGGGGTTCAGAAATGGCTTGGGCGCAAAAATTAGCTGGCGCATTTTATCGCTTCCCTGGTATTGGCTACAAAGTCGGTGTTAAACGTCCCTCTGGCGCTCAAACTATGGGTAAAATCCTTTGTGGTGAATTGCGATATGGTGATGTGGCTGGTCGCGCCCTCAAGCGTTTAATTCCTGGTTTTGGGGGTTAGGTAATTGGTAATTGGTAATTGGTAATTGGTGATTGGTAATTGGTGATTGGTAATTGGTGATTGGTGATTGGTGATTGGTGATTGGTGATTAGTTTTTTCCTACCCAATGCCTAAATTTCAACAAAACACCAAAGAATTACTCCTGTTACCAGAACACAGAGAACCCCAGCTAACCCCGCTAGGGGTTTTTTGTTTTTACCTGTAACCCATTCAGAGACTTTCCCTGTATAAGTTATTAATCCTGCTGTATCTATGGTAGCGATCGCCCATACCCAACCCGCATGAAGTCCCCAAGCTATCCCCAAACTACCACCATCAGCTAACCTGGCCAATACCAAAACCATTCCCATCAGCCATAACCCAGGTAGTTGCGGTATCGTTTCTTTTTGTTCCCAAACCAAATGCAGCAAGGCAAAAATCAAACTAGAAATAATCGCTGCTAACCAGATCGGGTAGTCTTTCTCCAGGGTTATCAATAAAAAACCCCGAAATAACAACTCTTCTATCCCACCTACAAACAAAGCCACCAAAGAAATTGGTAGCAAAATTCCCGGAATTAATTTAATATTTGATTTTTCTAAATAGCACCAACCTAGCCAAAATTGACAGGTAAACACTATCACCAGTCCCAACACACCTAAACCCAAACCCAGCCACAAAGAACGCAAAATAGAAATATTCCCCACCAAGCCATAATTAGCAAAAGACCCCAGTCCTAACCAATTAATTCCCCAGAGAATGAAAGGTACTAATAGATAGAGAGATACCAATAAAGGAATTTTTTGCTCTGGCTGTAAAGGTTTATTAAGCTGCAAATTAAGTATGAAGGCGGATATCGCTGCTAATGGCAACCAACATACTACCCAAACCATAAAAAAAGCCATGACAAAAAACACTACTGGCGCATTTTTTAGCAACGCCAGTAATGTATTATTGACTGATGGCTCTATTAGTGAAAAGAAAACAGACGAAAAAATCACGATAGATTTCTAGCTCCCAGAGAGTTCTTGCTTATCCTTCAAAACTCTACTAGAATTGGTGACGCATACAAAATGTCAAATCTTATTTTGTTGTATGAACAAACCTTTAAACTACAAATACTATTTATTTGTAGGTGTAGGGAGGTGTAGGGATAAGAAAGCAAAGATTTATTTACAACTTACCCCTACTCTCAGAGAAATTTATTCCTCCTCTTCATTTTCTAAATCAGCTTCATCAGCTTCCACATCGGATGATGTCAATTTTTTATCACTTTCACCAAGTTGAATCAAGTGAATATGCTTGTAACCTAACCGAATTTCAAACTCATCACCAGGTTTTAAACCCATTGCTTTGGTATAGGTAGCACCAATCACGATTTGACGATTTTGATGAACACTAACCCGGTATGTCGGTTCGCGACCACGTCCATCTTTAGGAGATTCTGGACTCAGAGGAATACCTCTAGCTGACAACAAAGCATCATAAAAATCGGTGAGATTTACACGCACCTGATTATTCTTGGTAACGGTGTAATAGCCGCACTGCTTCGCTCTTTCTCGGCGTGGTAAATTAGAAAGCTCTTTTACTTTAGCCAGCAGTGCTTTTCCTGTTAATGGGGCGGTTGCAGTTTCTGTCATTATGTTCAAAATTTCCTTAATCTCTTGAAACAGTTCATCAATGTAGCCTGATTTTTACATTTGGCTTTTTAGCCAATGTCCAGAGCTACTGAAGACTTGAGGGTGAAGTGTGAATTCCTGCTGATATGATCAGCCCAAGTATCTCTATATATGGTTTTCCATATTCAATTAGAGATCATGGTTGTCACAGAATTTTATTCCGTTGATTGTACGGCATTTTTAACCATCATTCGCCATGAGAAAGAAAAATATTTTAATCTTTTGGCGCTAGTGTAGTGGTGTAATTTTAAGCCACCTTTACAAATCAGGTTAGTTCTACTCCTAAAAAGTTGTAGATACAATAAATTGCAGGTTTTTCATTTTCAGTGCTTGCCTTTCTTGCTCTTGAGTTGTAGGTTTGTACCCACTCGTCATTTCCAGCTTAGGACAGCATAGTATTTGCTGATGGTCTTAGAGACATACACCCTTGTGTCCAGCCGATAGAGACACAAATTTTCTTGTCTCTACATTACGAATCAACAAAGCAGTAGCAGCCGGACTTGTACGGACTTTGGTACTGGTTTTGTGACTTCGTAATTTCATATTAAATACTATCATGAACCAATAATAGCAAAATATTTGTTGAATTTAAAAAACAATTTGCAAATTATTTTTTTTTCAAATCACTGGAGTTGGGGAGAGAAAAAGGAGTAAGGATTTTACTCTGGACTGATGGTCTCATGAGTATGGAGTCAAGACTTTTATAAAAGTTTATATAATTAGGCGAGATGTTTTGAGTGAGTGACTTAAATCTAGGTTTTCTTGATGGAGAACAGACAAAAAGCCCCTGGTATTTTTCACCCTGTTTATTAGGAGCAGGGAAAATATCGCCGATTATTCTCCACGTCTGTCTAGGGGAAGAATCAATTTACCACATCTATCCCTTGCTTGATAGCCATAACCAAATAATTGTCCGCCGCTTTAACACTTCTATATATTTAAAAAATTTTTATTTCGCTATTACTGGAAGACTTTTTACAAACAGGACTAAACTAAAGAAGTCTCAAGTGTAGAGGATAAACCAGTGAAGGGTATATCCCTCACCTCTTGTCAGAGAAAAGCAAAAAAATATTTGACAAATTGAACTTCCATGCCTAAGCTGCATTTGCTCAGGTAAACACATCGCTATGTTAAACACCTGCTAATACTGCTCAGTTCACAAAACCAGGAGGTCGCTTTGCTGGAGGCGGTTTTTGTCACGGGGATTTATCACGCCTCCCACAACTTTGAATGAAGTCCGTTTTGAGACTCGATTGTTTCGATAAATTTCACTGACTGCACTTCTACAACTAAAATTTTAATGGTTATCCTTGAACTGGAATCATAAGCGCCTTCAGCATCAGCTTATTAGCCACTGAAGTTAAATAACGGGCTAATTTTTCACAACAACCTGCTTGTACTCATTATTTTGGCAGCAGGTAAGGCAATTTTTAGAATTTGGTTGGTAATATATGGAAGTTGTTTTTAAGATTATTCGCCAGCAGCAAAACTCTCACCCTGTTGTCCAAACTTATCCTTTACAGGTAGAACCAGGTAATACAATACTTGATTGCCTAAATCGGATCAAATGGGAACAGGATGGAACTTTAGCATTTCGCAAAAATTGCCGCAATACTATTTGTGGTAGCTGTGCTATGCGAATTAATGGACGTTCAGCTTTAGCCTGTAAAGAAAATGTTGGCAGCGAACTAGCTAGATTGCAAAAAATTTCATCATCTTCATTATCGACAAACCATAATCATACCATTAATGAAATCACGATCGCTCCTTTGGGAAATATGCCCGTGATTAAGGATTTGGTCGTAGATATGAGTAGTTTTTGGGATAATTTAGAAGCGGTTGCACCTTATGTCAGTACAGCAGCGCGACAAGTACCAGAAAAAGAATTTTTGCAAACACCACAAGAGCGATCGCTTCTCGATCAAACAGGTAATTGTATTATGTGTGGTGCTTGTTATTCAGAATGCAACGCCCGTGAAGTTAATTCCGATTTTGTAGGTCCCCACGCTCTCGCCAAAGCGTACCGCATGGTGGCAGATTCCCGCGATAGTAACCAAGAAAATCGCTTGGAAAATTACAACGAAGGAACTAAAGGTGTTTGGGGTTGTACTCGTTGTTTTTATTGCGACTCTGTTTGTCCAATGGAAGTTGCACCATTAGAACAAATTACCAAAATTAAACAAGAAATTCTTGACCGCAAAAAAGCCAGTGATAGCCGTTCCATTCGTCACCGCAAAGTATTGGTTGAGCTAGTTAAAGCAGGTGGTTGGATTGATGAACGTCAATTTGGTATCCAAGTAGTTGGTAATTATTTCCGTGATTTAAAAGGATTACTTAGTCTTGCACCTCTGGGTTTACGGATGTTAGTCAGGGGTAAATTTCCCCTCTCCTTTGAACCCTCAGAAGGTACTCAACAAGTGCGATCGCTCATTGAATCAGTTAAATCTGGTGATTGGTGATTGGTGATTGGTGATTGGTGATTGGTGATTGGGTAGTAATTTATAATTACGAATTATCAATTATCAATTATCAATTATCAATTACCTTGGGTCTTGGGGGATATTCAATTTTTGTCCAAACCTGTCATACAGTAAAATATCCCATTGCCCATTATTGCTATACTCAAACGCAATTCTACTACCATCAGCACTAATTGTAGGATTGCGGACTTCTGCTTGCAGATTAGCAGTTAAATTTCTGGATTGTCGAGTTTCTCGATCATAAAGAAAAATAAAGGAGCGCCCCTGACGACTCCCAGCAAAAACCACAAAACGACCATCTTGAGTCACAGAAGGATGATCAGCAATAGTATCAAAAGAATTTAAACCTAGTAAATCTACTAGATTTCGTGTAACAGTATCAAACATATAAATATCCTGGCTACCGCGACGATTAGTAGTAAAAACAATATATCTGCCCGAAATTTGCGGATTTAACTCCGAAGCTGAACTGTTTAAACCGCGACCACCGAGATCAAAGGGATAACTTAATATACGCGGATAACCGAAACACCCAGTTAACAAAGTTGAACTTAATAATAAAAATAAAAGTAATTTGTCATTAGTCATTAGTTATTAGTCATTAGTTATTAGTTATTAGTTATTTTTCCCAGTCACCAGTCACCAGTCACCAGTCACCAGTCACCAGTCACCTATCACCAGTCACCGTTGCACCATTAGGAATATCTAATTCTACAGTGGGTCCTCGGTCTAAAACTTCAATATCCCATTGTCCACGACTGGCAGATTCAAACACTATATAACGTCCATCAGGACTGATATGAGGATTTCTGATCCAGCCGCGATAGGTAGGAGTAATGATTTGTGATTGTTTCATAGCGCGATCATAAAGTGCTATCACTGGTCTACCTTGGTCACTCGTGAGGTAACAAATATAACGACCTGTGTAGCTGAGACTGGGACTTTCAGCAACAGTTTCTCGTCGGTTTAAACTGGGAGTGGGAATAAAACTTTGGGTTTCCAAGTCGTACATCAACAATTGCTGATTACCATTACGATTAGAGACAAAGGCCAAAAAGCGTCCGTTGCCACTCAAAGCCGGTTGTTCCTCAGTATAACGACTGTTTAGAGAATAAACCCCAACCGGAATCTCACCAGCACCACAAGACACAAGCAACCCACTGAGGCTAAAAATTAGGCTCCAACGAATACGCTTTTGGAGCCACAATACAGATGTAAATTTTTTCACATCAACCGCTTTCCGTCGCCCTTGAAATTACCATCAGCTAAATGTTTTAAACATCATCAAAGTCATTGGTATTACCTGAATCCTCATTGGGAGTTTCCAGAGGTTTATATGGTACATAATCAGTAGGTATAGCCTCATCTTCATTCCTTTCTCTGCGAGAAGGTGAATCAGCAGATGGACGACGTTTTCTAGGTCTAGGTGTAACATCATCCTCACGGCTTTCTGGGCGTTGAGGTCTGTTATTACTGCGACGTGACGGTTTTCTTACTTCCTCTTGGGGACTTTCCCAGTCATCAACTTCCTTAGAAACAGAACCCCAATTTTCTTGTTCAAAACTATCACTCTTGAGACTTACGGAACGTCCAGAACTCGGACGACGTTTCCTTTCGGCTGTTTCTGGTTTTTCCCTGCTACTGCGGCGTTCTGTTCGTCGTGGGGGTTGTTCCTCATAATAATTATCACGGCTGGAACGATCATCTCGGCTACCACGAATCCTGGGACGTGGGGGACGTTCTTCTTCTTCCTCTTCGTAATAAGGTAGCGGTTCTAAATCGGCATCCATTTCCGCTTGATAATTACGGCGATCAGAGTAAGAATATTTTCTGCTGACTTCTCGCTCATCATCCACAATGGGAGTATTGCGTTTCGCTTGTTGAGTAGCAATACTTCGCAGACGAATACTTTCAACAGCAAAAAATACAGTAGAACCAACTAACAGCAACTGACCAAACTGCAAAATCGGGTCAAGTCGCCATCCTTGGAAGATGAGAATAAAACCACACAGTAAGCCAACCGCCGCAAAAAAGATATCTTGATCTCGTGACAGTTCCGGGCGCACGGTGCGAAGAAAATATAGTGCTGCCCCAGCCACAGCCAGGAAAATTCCTAGAACACTGGCTGAGTTAGCCCCAAAATTTACCTGAGCCAAAACACTGGCTGAGTTCAGCCCAAAATTTATCATTGCTCTTTTCCCAATATCACATCTATGTTAGCGAGTCATCTAATTTTGCATTTTAGATTTTGGATTTTGGATTTACCACACGGACTAATCCGGGGACTTGTAGCATCAATTATTGCTAACAATTAAAATTACTATTTTAACTATTGACAATATATTTAAGCTTCAAAGCATCTAGCAAATAAGCTCTGAAGCTGTTTACAATTTTTGGTGATAGGTGACTGGTGATAGGTGACTGGTGATTGGGGAAAAGGTGATAGTTGATAGTTGATAGTTGATAGTTGATTGGGAAATATCAAATTGATTACCCAGTCCCCAGTCCCCAGTCTCCAGCGATGCACTGAGCTTGTCGAAGTGTCCCCAGTCTCCAGTCACCATTCCCCATTCCCCAGTCCCCAATTGCTTAATTGCGTTGGATTTTATCTTTCTGGCTGATGAAAATTAAACCAACAGTAGCGGGGATGACCACAATAGCAGTACCCCAAAGGAGACTCCAAAGAAAATTTGCTAAAGAGGGTGTCATAGTTCTCAACCTTTTTTTTTACATAATTCATTTTAATTTTAATGGTGTATCAGTTCCTTGAGAAGCCAAGAAAACTTTTCAGCTATTATTTTCTGAGGCCAGAAAATGCCGGCATTTAGTTAAGATGGGAGTGAGAAGGCTTTACAAAGCTTAAAATTTTCTAGATTACACTACCACTTGTTGATTTTTGGAAAGACGGTAACTTAAAGCTATGACAGGTGTTAACTTAACTACTTGGATTCTTGGACCCTTGTTGGGTGTGATGATTTTTTTGTTTATTTTCCGCATTATTCTCACTTGGTATCCTCAAGCAAATCTTAACCGTTTACCTTTTAATCTCATTGCTTGGCCAACTGAACCATTTTTAATGCTGTTAAGAAAGGTAGTACCTCCTATTGGTGGGGTTGATATCACTCCGATTATTTGGGTGGGTATTTTCAGCTTAGTTAGGGAAATTTTATTGGGTCAGCAAGGATTACTAACCATGATGGCGCGTGTTAGTTAGGAGGCAGGAGGCAGGAGGCAGGAGGCAGGAGGTAGGAGGCAGGAGGCAGGAGGCAGGAGGCAGGAGGCAGGAGGCAGGAGGCAGGAGGCAGGAGGCAGGAGGCAGGAGGCAGGAGGCAGGAGGCAGGAGGCAGGAGAAATGAAAATTGTAACTTTTGCATTTTCCTATTCCCTATTCCCTATTCCCTATTCCCTATTCCCTGTTCCCTGTTCCCTGTTCCCTAATCACTGTAATTTCATATCCTGGATAAAGCTGGTATAAACTTGACCTTGTAAAAATTGCGGGTTTTCCATGATTTTTTGATGAAAGGGGATAGTTGTAGGTAGTCCGGTGATGGCACACTCTCTTAATGCCCGTTTCATACGGTTGACTGCTGTAGCGCGGTCGGGTCCCCAAACTATTAACTTACCGATGAGAGAGTCGTAATAAGGGGGAATTTGGTAATCTGTGTATACATGGGAATCAATTCTTACCCCTGGTCCTCCTGGTGGGAGATAACCGCTAATTTTACCGGGTGCTGGACGAAAATCATGATCTGGATCTTCGGCGTTGATACGGCATTCTATGGCATGACCCCTTAAAATTACCTGGTCTTGGGTTAATTTGAGTCTTTCACCTTGGGCAATGCGAATTTGTTCTACTAGCAGGTCTACACCCGTTACCATTTCTGTGACTGGATGCTCAACTTGGATACGGGTGTTCATTTCCATAAAGTAGAAATGACCAGATTTATCGAGGAGAAATTCTATAGTTCCTGCACCAGTGTAGTTGATAAACTGGGCGGCTCTGACGGCTGCTTGTCCCATTTTTTCCCGCAGTTCTTGGTCAAGGGCGGGACTGGGGGCTTCTTCTAACAACTTTTGGTTACGGCGTTGAATTGAACAGTCTCTTTCACCTAAATGAATTACATTACCGTAGTTATCCGCTAATATTTGAAATTCTATATGGCGCGGACGCTCGATAAATTTTTCTATATAAACGCCAGCATTACCAAAAGCTGCTCCTGCTTCTCCTTGGGCTGCATGGAAAAGTTTGACAAATTCATCTTGGGAACGGACAAGCCGCATTCCCCGACCTCCACCGCCAGCGGTGGCTTTAATCATGACAGGGTAGCCGATTTCTTTGGCGATCGCTAATCCTTCGGCTTCTGTCTCTACTAACCCATCACTTCCGGGTACTGTGGGAACTCCGGCTTTTTGCATGGTTTCTTTAGCAGTAGACTTATCCCCCATTAAGCGAATTGCTTCGGGAGTGGGTCCAATAAAGGCAATTTGATGATCTGCACAAATTTCCGCAAATCTGGCATTTTCCGCCAAAAACCCATAACCAGGATGAATCGCAGTAGCACCGCGTGTTAACGCAGCCGCAATAATATTGGGAATATTCAGATAACTTTTACCGCTTGCTGGTTCGCCAATACAAACCGCTTCATCAGCTAGTTGTACGTGCAAAGCATTTCGGTCAACAGTAGAGTGAATAGCAACTGTAGAAATTCCCATTTCTTCACAAGCGCGGAGAATGCGAAGAGCTATTTCTCCCCGATTAGCAATTAAAATTTTGTCAAACTTCATTTTCTAGCTGTGATATTAGTACCAGTAGATTGACATTTTCTCCCATCTCATTCAAATAAAGCTGTCGCATTACTGTAAATTCTCATAAATTTATCAGGTGACTGGTGATTGGTGATTGGTGATAGGTGATTGGTGATAGGTGATTGGTGACTGGGAATATGAATCACCTAATCCCGCATTTCTCACAAACAATGCGATCACAATCTATATAATCCTTATAGGGAAACGGTTTCTGGCATTTTTCACCGGGTTGATTTTTGACGCAGTGTAAAAACCCAGAATCCATATTTTATAAGGGTTTGAGGATTTTGCTGAGAAATCCGGGCTAATTACCCATTACCAATTACCCATTCCCTGATTAAAACATTTGGAAAAAATTTTGGAAAATATCTTTCATTATTAATTTTTTATGCTATAGTGGTTTTCTAGGCAACCGTGCGGATGTGGCGGAATTGGTATACGCGCACGCTTGAGGTGCGTGTGGCTTTGCCTTGCGAGTTCGAGTCTCGCCATCCGCATTAATATTTTTCAAAGTTGAATAAATTGATGACAAGAGTTGAAGCGTAATTTGAGATTTATTTGAGTCTCCCACAGAGGAGGAACAACGAAGCGATCGCAAAAACCACAGGATTATGTGATTACTTGCGCTCGTAATGACAATTTCAGGGGTCTATAACGCCTGAAACCCTTGCAGATACCACTTGTGTGTACACCGTAGGCCTTTAGGCAGGGGATTGTCAATGTCCCTGATTATCGCCTACCGAAACCTTGACCCCTGCTGCCTGGTGACCAAATAATTAATTCACCGTTCTTACCTCCAGATGCTAATTTAGATTCATGAGGATGCCAAGAAAGGCAGGAAAATCCGTTGTTAGCACCATAAAGAACTTGTAGCAATCGTTTACTTTGATTCCACAAACAAACGCTACCATCTTCAGAAGCAGAAGCTAATAAATGGGTATTGGGTTGAAATTGAATTGATAGGATATTACCTTCATGTCTGGGTAATACTCTACTATCCCAGTTATCAGCATTTTTTTCCCAGATTACTATCCCTTCTACACTGGAAGCAGCTAATAAAGGTGCGCCTGATTTTGTCGGTGTATCTGACCATGCTAAATTGCGAACTTTACCAGGAAAACCACGCATTACCCAAGGATTTGGGTCATTCCACTCCAAAACCGTGATCGAGCGATCCATATTCCCAGAAGCAATATATTTACCATCTGTTGACCACAGTATCACCAAACTGGTTGAATCTACTGGTATAACAGAAGGGTCATCATCCCAATTTGCGGACATCCAAAATTTCACACTCTGATAACCCGCAATGGCTAAACTTTCACCATTGGGATGCCAAGTAATATCTTGGACAGAGGAGGTATCAAAATTCAGGGTGGTTTCTATGTTACCTGTGTCTGCGTTCCATACCTGGACATAGCGACCACAGCTAAAAGCTAGTTGATTTTTGGTGGGACTCCAGTCCATGCGGTCTACCCAGGTACGGTTATTTTCTAGAACTGTGATTAGTTCTGCTTCCTCTGACTGTAAACGCCAAATTTTTACTTGTCCATTTTGTCCACCTGCGGCTAAAAATTGTCCATCTGTGGAAAAAACCAGGCTATTTATAGATTCTCCGTCAGAGGTTTGTAAATATTTGACTAAATATTTGACTAAATATTTAACTAATTGCTGTTCTGGACTATGGTATAAAACTACTTCTCCTGCTGCTGAACTCGCTGCCAGAATTTTACCTTGGGATGACCAGGCGATCGCTGTTACATAATCTGACAACATCCCCTCCCAAATCTGCTCAAACTCACCCTGTATCTTTGTTTTTAAGGACATAATTAATACTTAGTTATATTTGTACTATTTTTTGTAATGTTTAATAATTTACTTGTGATTTATTTTTACAGCCTAGCAGCAATAAGAATCATTCTCATAATAGCGCAAATAGTCTCATAACACAAGATTTTCTTATATTGAGTTTTAAAGCGTTAAAAAGATTACTATTTTTATGAATGTTATTTAGGAATCAACATGGAAAGGGTTATTTCGGCACTTGGTATTTTAGTATTTATTGGTATATCCTATGCAATTTCTGTTAACCGTCATGCTGTGCGTTGGCGAACAATTGCTTGGGGTTTGGGTTTAGAATTTATTTTAGCATTGGTAATTCTTAAAACTTCTTGGGGTTTAAAAGTCTTTAAATCTTTGGGGGATATTATCGGTAATTTCTTAGCTTTTTCTGATGTCGGTGCTAAATTTGTCTTTGGTGAAAATTTCAAAGATCATTTTTTTGCTTTTCAAGTTTTACCAACGATCATCTTTTTCTCTTCATTCATTGGTGTTTTATATCACTATGGTATTTTACAGAGGGTAGTCAGTACCTTGGCCTGGGTAATGATGAAAACCATGAAAACATCGGGTTCTGAATCTTTATCCTGCGCTGGTAATATCTTTTTAGGTCCGACAGAAGCGGCGTTAATGGTTAAGCCTTATGTAGCAAACATGACTCAATCAGAACTATTTGCGGTGATGACTGGTGGTTTTGCGACTATCGCCGGTGGCGTATTAGGTGCTTATCTTTCTTTCGGTATTCCCGCAGAACATTTAGTAGCTGCTTTTTTTATGACTGCTCCTACTTCTTTAATGGTATCAAAGTTAATCTATCCAGAAACAGAAGTATCGGAAACTGCTGGTAAAGTCAATGTGGAAACAAAGAGTAATTCTGTCAATGTCATTGACGCAGCAACCACTGGGGCGCTTGATGGTGTTAAGTTAGCGGTGAATGTGGGTGTAATGATTATTGCCTTTTTGGGTTTACTGGCTGCTGTAAATGCCTTGTTAGGATGGTTGGGAACGCTTGTAGGTTTACCGCAATTATCCTTAGAATGGATGTTATCTTTTATTATGTTTCCCGTTGCTTGGTTGATGGGTATACCTTGGGCTGATTGTGGTAAAATCGGGGCTTTATTGGGAAAAAAGACGATTTTAAATGAATTTTTGGCATATTTAGATTTAAGTGAACTGATTAAGCAAGAGCAAATTTCCCAACGTTCTATAATTATTGCTACTTATGCTTTATGTAATTTTGCTAATATTGGCACAATTGGGATTACTATTGGTAGTATGACTGGTATGGCTCCTAAGCGTCAACATGATTTAGCGCGGATGGGTGTTAAATCTATGATTGGGGGATTACTTTCAGGTTTTATTACTGCTGGTATTGCAGGGATGTTGATTTAATTGTCAGCATTTAGCAGTTAGCAAACAGGTGGAAAACTGGAAGCGGAATGAATTTACATCTTTTATCTTTTGGAAGTAAATCCTCCCTAACCGTGTGTAACTCAACTCAGATAAAATGCACTAGATTAATTTTGAAATCCTTTTTTATTCCCATAATAAACAGTTTTAAATTCCACTTTATGAGAACCAGGATGATAAATAGTATAAGTTGCTTGACCAGGAATACGTCCCACATTTCCCACACCAATCACTTGACGGGGTGAAACTGTTACCGTTTGCGGAGAAATTTTACTGTCAAGAGTGGTAATTTCACTCATAACAGAACCCCCTTGTAACTGATATTGAAAAGTTAAACCAGAACGACCACAAAACAAATTATTTGCTTGCATTCTTGAGAGTCTATCTAACATTTGAACCGGGGGAGTTTCTGGAGTCAGTTCATCACTCACACCAAGAGATGAACCATGAATTAATAAACAATCTAATTCAAAAAAACCAAAATCCAAACTTCTCAACCATTGTACAGTTGAACGAGAAACACAGTCCCATAACATCTTGACTGCATCACCCCCATATTTTGCTAATAACTCAGGACTATCCCCAGAGGGTCCTAAACCATGTAAATTTAAACATTGTTCTTCCCACCAACCTTTACAAATCATTGGTTCTAACTCACCACGACGGGGAGATTTTACCCTTTCTACCAGTTGTTCAGATTCTTTAGTTGGTCCAACTAAATCACCCAAAATATATAAAGCATCTACATAACGTTGACGCTTAATATCAGCCATCACAGCTTCATAAGCTGCTAAATTACCTTCAATTCCACTCAAAATAACCCACATAGTTTGATTTTAGATTTTAGATTTTAGATTAGGAGTCAGGAGTCAGGAGTCAGGAGTCAGAAGGCAGAAGGGAAATATTTTTCCCCAGTCACCAGTCCCCAGTCCCCAGTCCCCAGTCCCCAGTCCCCAGTCCCCAGTCCCCAATCACCAATCACCAATCACCAATCACCTTGTACAAACATGAGTAGGATCATCTGCTCTTTCAGCAAATTCTAAACCATTTGCTAAACGCCAAGCAAATATTTTTGGTAATCCTTTTTCAATAATTGCTGCACAGGTTTTTTGATAATCATAAGCAACTTCTCTTAATGTCACTGCTTGAGTTTTTTGATCATAAATGACATAAGTTGCATTCGGTCTACCATGTCGCGGTTCTCCTACTGAACCAACATTAATAATTCTCTTTATAGGAGATGTAAAACTAATTTTTTGTGATTTTTTATGACTATCTATATCAACCCGTACCTGTAAATTACCCGCATCTAAAGTTCTCACATAAGGGACATGAGTATGTCCACAAAACAGCACATCTGCACCTGTAGAAATAACCCTTTCTAAAGCGACAAAAGCATCAAGTTCTGGTAATAAATATTCATGATTACTATGAGGACTACCATGAACAAAAGCTAAATTTCCCCATTGCATACTGTAAGGTAAATTGGCTAAAAATTCGCGGTTTTCTGGGGTAATTTCTTTATTCGTCCATTCATGAGCTTGGATTCCTCTTTTTTCTGCTAATAATGAAGGATAACTACAATCACAAGCATTCAAACCTTCGACTATATCTTCATCCCAACAACCAATACAGGTCGGAATATCTAAAGAGCGAATTTTGTTAACAACTTCATTGGGATAGGGTCCATATCCCACTAAATCACCTACACAAAATATTTTTTCTGCTTTTTGTTGGTCGATATCTAATAATACAGCATTTAAGGCTTCATTATTACCATGAATACATGACATGACTGCTATTTTCATACTGCTTGACCTTCTAATAAAATTTGTTTGACTTGTTGTTGATATTGGGAAATTAAATAATCAGATAAACAGCAATCTGATAATGTTGATTTTAATGCTGGTTCATCTAAATTTGTACCTGATATTTCTAAGCCACTAAAACGCTGTGGTCTACCTTCTAAATATCTGGGTAAATCTAATTCTAAAAACTCTGTTTGGGGAACACCAGCGACAAAATCACAATATATATAACGTCCATCATTGACATCAAAAATACCCTTAGCGCGGACAACTTCACCATAAGCACCATGAGTTATTTCATACCAAAAATCTTCTAAACTATTTTCATCAATAACTTGACCGGTTGTACACACGCGCCAAATATTTTCTATGTGGATTATTTCCACAGGTGCGCCATAGAAAATTTCTTCAGTCCATGTATGATATTCTGAGTTTTGATCATTGGGTGGTAAAATAGCGACTGCACGATAATTGAGATTATCTAATATTTGGGATATTGTTGATAATTCTAGATAAGAACCTAATTCTATATAAATATGATTCGCTTCTGGGATGTGATGAATAAATTCAATTTCTTGATTATCCCCAAAAACTTTAATTCCTGGAAATTCAGATGCTATACAACTATGATCAATTAATACGTTTCCTGTTCCTGGACTGAAATAAATTAATTTCTCAAATTTTTCAGAAGGTTTGATTTCTCTGATTTGTTGACGAATCCAGGTAGTTTTTCCAGTTCCAGATAATCCAGCTACAACGGTAATGCTTGGTATATTCATGAGCAATTAGAATTAGAATTAGAATTATAATTAGAATGATAATTAAAATTATGTTTGAGGAAACAGAATTTCTACAGCATTAAAGAAACAACTTCTTGCACCAGTATGACAGGCAATATCGCCAATTTGCTCAATTTTGATGAGAATTGTATCACCATCACAGTCATAAAAAAGCTCTTTTACCTTTTGAATATGTCCAGATGTTGCCCCTTTATGCCATAATTCAGAACGGGAACGACTCCAATAATGAGCTTCACCTGTGGCTAAGGTTTTTTGAATTGATTCGGCGTTCATCCAAGCCATCATTAATATAGTACCATCACGGTAATCTTGAGCGATCGCAGGAATTAAACCTTGGGAGTTAAATTTTAAGTTTCTAATCATTTCAGATGGGAGAATCATATCTAATAAATCATGAATAAATTAATTACTTAATTACAGCAGGAGTCAGGAGTCAGGAGTCAGGAATGAATATAAAAGAACTTGTTTTATATTTTCTTCACTGTCACCTGTCACCTGTCACCTGTCACCTGTCACCTGTCACCTGTCACCTAACTTTAGTGAAAATTAGCATTGTGTCGAATTAAATTCATAAACTCTTCACGGGTGCGTGCATCTTCTGAAAATACACCACGCATTGCACTGGTGACAGTCCAAGAACCGGGTTTTTGCACACCACGCATTACCATACACATATGAGTTGCTTCTATCACTACTGCAACTCCTTTGGGTTTGAGTAAACCTTGCAGTGCGTCAGCTATTTGTAAAGTCAGACGTTCTTGAACTTGCAAACGTCTTGCATACATTTCACAAATACGGGCAATTTTTGATAAACCAATGACTTTACCATTAGGAATGTAAGCAACATGAGCGCGGCCAATGACTGGTAAAATGTGATGTTCGCAAGAACTGAAAATGTCAATATCTCGCACTAATACCATTTCATCCGCATTTTCTGTAAACACTGCTCCGTTTAACAGTTCATCTAAGGATTCATGATATCCTTTGGTAAGAAATTGTAAGGCTTTGACGACTCTTTTAGGAGTATCTTTCAACCCTTCCCGGTCAGGATTTTCTCCTAGTCCAATCAGCAATGTTCTGACAGCTTGCATCATTTCTGCTTCTGTAACTTGGGGTTGTTGCTGAGTGGATAAAGATGACACAACTTGATCAGCAGAATTGAGAACGGGACTAATTGATAAAGTCATTGTTTGCTTTGGATTTGATAAATTATTTGTTGGTTAATAGAGTGATAAGATCCCCGACTTCTTTTATTGTCGTGTTAATAAATTGTGAATTGATCGCAGAAGTGGGGGATCTGGGTATCATCCTTAGAAATCACTATTAACTGTTTTGGGCAATTTTTTAACACTTATTTATCATAGCAGACAATTGTTAAGTTTTGTATAAATTTCAGTTTTATCCAATTTTCTGCCAATGAAAACTACCTGATTTTTAGGCGCTGTTTTCCAGTCATCAGCATTTAAACTGTAACGAGGTCCACTGAGTTGAAAAATATGGCGCAACTCACTATCACTAAACCATAAAATGCCCTTAGCTCTAAATACATCCTGTGGCATTTTTTCAACTAGGAAGTTCTCAAATTTATTGACATCAAATGGTTTATCTGCTTGAAAGGAGATTGACACAAAACCATCATTTTCTAAATGGTGGGAGTGATGATGATGTTCATGGTGTTCATGGTCATGGTGGTGATGTTCATGATGATGGTCATGATCATGGTGGTGATGTTCGTGAGTATCTTCTACATCATCGGTAATATACTCATCTTTTGGTGTTAAGCCTACACCTAAAATTAATGGTAGAGGAACTTTACCAAATTGAGTATGTAAAATTCTCGCACCTTGCTTGACATCATGGATAAAATCTTCTATTTCTCGCAGTTTATGCAAGTCCACCAAGTCTGTTTTATTCAGCAGAACAATATCACCATAGGTAATTTGTTGTAATGCTGCTTCACTTTCAAAATGTCGTTGATCAAATGTCTCTGCATCTACGACGGTAATAATTGAATCTAGATTAGTTAAATCTCTGAGTTCTGTTCCTAAAAAAGTTAAAATTATGGGTAAAGGATCTGCTACTCCAGTAGTTTCAATTACCAAATAATCAATGCGTTCTTCTCGTTCTAAAACTCTATACACTGCATCAACTAAACCATCATTAATGGTGCAGCATATACAACCATTGCTGAGTTCTACCATATCTTGGTCTACAGAAACTAGCAATTGGCTATCAATATTAATATCACCAAATTCATTGACGAGAACTGCCACTTTTAAATCTTGTTTATTCTGGAGAATTTGATTTAAAAGAGTAGTTTTCCCACTACCTAAAAATCCTGTAATGATAGTGACAGGCATTCCTGTTTTGGGAATAGCTGGAATTGTATTTACAGTTGATTCTGTTACAGTATTCATATTTAAACCTTGTGAATTGAAAATGTTGATGTTTGAAATTAATCAAAAAAATTAACCGCCTGTCAAATTTAAGCTGTTTTGTAAATACTTGACAAGTTCAGCTAAATTCAAAACCCCTAAATCTCCCGATTTTCTACTTCTGACACTCAAAGTTTTGTTTTCTACTTCCTTCTTACCAACTACAGCAACAACAGGAATTTTTTCTAGTTCTGCTGTGCGAATCTGTTTACCTAAACGCTCCCCACTTCTATCTAATTCTACTCTAAATCCGCTTTTTTGTAAATCATTTGCTACGGATGTTGCATATTCTCGACAATCATCACTTACAGGTAAAAGCCGCAGTTGTACAGGTGCTAACCATAGGGGAAAATCACCTGCGTAATTCTCGATTAAAATGCCAAAAAAGCGTTCTAAAGAACCAAAAATAGCCCGATGAATCATGATAGGTTGTTGACGACTACCATCGGATGCTATATATTCCATCTCGAATCTTTGGGGTAAATTAAAATCTACCTGAATTGTGGAACATTGCCATAAACGACCGATCGCATCTTTAATTTTAATGTCTATCTTTGGTCCATAAAAAGCTCCGCCTCCTTCGTCTATACTATAATTCCAACCTTTAGCATTTAAAGCTTGTTCTAGTGCTGTGGTTGCTAATTCCCAAACGTCATCATTACCTACTGATTTATCTGGACGGGTGGAAAGATTAACTTCATATTGTTTAAAGCCAAAGTCTGATAAAATTTTCTCAGTGAGATTTAAAACTCCTAAAATTTCCTCGGCAATTTGTTCGGGTAAACAAAAAATATGAGCATCATCTTGAGTAAAGCCTCTCACTCGCATTAAACCATG
Organism: Sphaerospermopsis sp. FACHB-1194; assembly: GCF_014696235.1. NCBI lineage: Bacteria > Bacillati > Cyanobacteriota > Cyanophyceae > Nostocales > Aphanizomenonaceae > Sphaerospermopsis > Sphaerospermopsis sp. FACHB-1194. Next base: position 39,965 of record NZ_JACJPU010000046.1, read on the forward strand.
TAATGCTCCAGAGCGTTCATAGCGGTATACTGTTCCTAATTCTGCCCATCTTAATGGTAATTCTCGATAGGAATGGAGTTGATGTTTGTAAGTTAGAACATGAAAAGGGCAATTCATGGGCTTAATTTGATAAGCCTGATTTTCCACATCCATCGAGTCAAACATATTCTCTTGATAGAAGTCAAAATGACCCGATGTTTTCCATAAATCGAGATTCGCTACATGAGGAGTATATAATAGTTGATAACCAGATTCTAGATGAGATTTGCGCCAGTAATCTTCAATGATGTAGCGAATAATTGCACCTTTGGGATGCCAAAATACTAAGCCCCCTCCAGCTTCTTCTTGAATACTAAATAGATTAAGTTCTTGACCTAATTTTCGATGATCTCGACGCAGTGCTTCTTCTCTTTGTTGTAGGTAAGTTTCTAGTTCAACTTTTGTTGTCCAAGCTGTACCATAAATTCTTTGTAGTTGCTGTTTGGTTTCATCCCCTTGCCAATAAGCACCAGCAACATTTAATAATTTAAAGGCATTAGCATCAATTTCTCCGGTAAAGTTAATGTGGGGTCCTGCACACAAGTCCCACCAACAATTATTAGTAGGTTTAATATCTGTGACAAACAATGAAGGTTCTGAGTTGGCAATTTCAGGAGTACCAATAAAGTAACGTGTGATAATTTCTGATGCGGGAATGCGTTCTAAGATTTCTAATTTGTAGGGTTCATTTAATTCGGTAATTTCGGCGCGAATTTCTGCTCTTTCTACTTCTTCGCGGATAATAGGTAAATTAGCTTTTATTATCCGTCTCATCTCCACTTCAATTTTTGCCAAGTCATCGCTAGTGATGCTGACTGGACAATCAAAATCGTAGTAAAATCCTGTTTCTGTGACAGGTCCAATTGCTACCTTAGTTCCTAAAAATAGCTTTTGTACCGCCATTGCCATAATATGGGCGCTTGTATGGCGAATGCGTGTAAGTTTGTCGCTATCTTGCTCGTTTAAGCTGTCTTGGGACTGGGTTAATGAACTGACCATAGCAAAAAAATGAGAATCGTTATCAGTTTAGCGCAAAAAGGTCTGAATGTTACTAAGTTTGAAGTTTATTTTTTTGGAACAATACAGCAAGGAGGCAGGAGGCAGGAGGCAGGAGGCAGAATTTTGGATGATATTGAATTTATTCCAATCTAAAATCCAAAATCTAAAATCCAAAATTGTATTAGCTGGCTTTAATTTCTGTAATACTAGGTGAAAAAGCTACACTAGGTTTAACTATTGCCGGAACGATTTTTTCACAGGCCATTCTTGCACCGGATAGGTTTCTAGCTGTGGGTCCTACTTGTAATGCTGCTAAACCACCCATGATAAATAATTCACAACCAGGCCAACGCAGATAAGTATCTAACACAGGTAAACCGTTGACTATTTGGATGGGATAGGTGGCTAAAATGTCCTGTAGTAAGGGTTCGGTGGTGACATCAAATTTAGTACCTGTGGCTAACCAGATATAATCAAAGTTGTAAATATTACCGTTATCACATTCTACTTGCCAGTTATTACTTAACCATTCTGCTTTGACTATTTGACAGTTTTCATCAATGATAATATTACCACGATGCTTCTCTTTACGAAGTTGGGTCGCTATTGCCGGAGTCATTGAACCACCGTTTCTAGCTTGTTGAATGAGTGTCCAGCGTTGTTGCCAATTTTGCTCAAAAAATCCTTTGAGATATTTGGGTCCTAACCAACCTGGTGCAGCGTCAAATAGTTTTTCTGATAATTGTCTTCGCAGCATTAAATGGACTTTTGCACCACGAGAAATAGCCCCTACAGCTAAATGTCCACTTGTCAAACCACCACCGACAATTAAAACTCTTTGACCTGCTAAACTATGATATTTCCGTAAATCTACAGTGTGAGAATGGCTGAGTCTATCTTGAGGATACTCTGTTTTAATTTGATTGACCCAATCAGGGATGTTAATTTTACCGCTACCGGTTGCTAACACTACCCTCCGTGCAGTTACGGTTTTTCCGTCTGACAGCCCTAATTGAAATTGAGGACGCAAATGATCTGAAAGGGGTTTAATGCTGGTTACAGCTAAAGGAATTACCTGATCCTGTAACTGTCGTTCGGCGATGATATCCTGGCAAAAATCCGCAAATAGTTGAGTGCCGGGTAAGTCGTAGGGGGGAAAGAGTTCCAGAGAACGAGATTCAGCAAATTTCCTTAAAGCAAAGGGGTTAGGGTGGGGATGATGCACTGCTGGCGATCGCAAATGGGGAATTTCCAAAGCTGCAAATTGCTGTTTCCAGCGACTCAACCATGAAGCACTAGGATCAAATACAGCGAATTTACCTTTTATAGATTGGCGTTTTTGCAAGAGATGGGCAACTAAAGTCAGTGCATGAGGTCCAGCACCGATAATTGCTAAGTCTATTTTTTCAGTAACTTTAGTCATAATTCATATTTGGTAAATGGTAAATGGTAATTGAGAAAAATAAAATTGATTACCCAGTCCCCAGTCCCCAATTACATCAACATCAAAGCCACTTCTTTGGCGAAGTAAGTTAAAATTAAATCTGCACCAGCCCGTTTCATACTGGTTAAGGTTTCTAAAATTACCTTTTTCTCATCTATCCAACCATTAGCGGCTGCGGCTTTGATCATTGCGTACTCGCCGCTAACGTTGTATGCTGCTACTGGTAAGTTAGTATTGATTTTGACTTGATGGATAATATCTAGATAAGCTAGGGCAGGTTTTACCATGACGATATCTGCACCTTCCGCAATATCTAACTCCACTTCTTTTAAAGCTTCTTTAGCGTTAGCAGCATCCATTTGATAGGTTTTTTTATCGCCAAATTTCGGCGCGGAATCTAAAGCATCTCGGAATGGTCCATAATAGGCTGATGCGTATTTTGCCGAGTATGCCAAAATACCGACATTGATATAACCTTCTGCATCTAAAGCTTGACGAATTGCCCCGACTCTACCATCCATCATGTCAGAAGGAGCGACAAAATCAGCGCCGGCTTGAGCTTGGGAAAGTGCCATTTTTGCCAACACTTCTACGGTGGGGTCATTCAAAATAACACCGTTTTCATCTACTAAACCATCATGACCGTGTGTGGTGAAGGGATCAAGGGCGACATCGGTAATAACGATGATGTCGGGAACGGCTTTTTTGATAGCTTTGACGGTTGTTTGTACTAGACCTTCTGGGTTGTAGCTTTCTGTTCCTGTGTCGTCTTTTTGGTGTTCTGGGATAACTGGAAAAAGAGCGATCGCACCAATTCCCAATTGTGACACTTCGGCAATTTCTTTTAACAGCAGATCCAAAGAATAACGATAACATCCCGGCATGGAAGGAATTTCTACTTTTTGTCCTTCCCCAGTCATCACAAACATGGGATAGATCAAGTCATCTACTGTGAGTGTGGTTTCTCTGACCATGTTCCGTAGGGTTTCGGTCCGTCGCAAACGACGAGGACGCTGAACCAAATTTAATGACTGATCAGTATTTGAATTTGCAGACAGCATACAACCTTAAAATTACTGCTTTTCTAAAATGATAATCATTATTATATAGCTTGCGGGGTGGTATGTGGGATATGGCAAAGCCGGAAAGAATAGTTTAGTTATCAGTTGTAAATTGACTATTAATATCTCTTGAGTGATGCAGTATCCGAACTATCTGCTATATAAAACCTAGACAAAACTAGACTTTACTTTCTACTTCAACGGGAGCATGGGAGCAGTTATCCCTCAGTAGACTTTCACGCCTTAGCCAGACGCGATAAATTAATTGCAGCGTTTAGA
>NZ_JACJPU010000047.1:0-42208 GCF_014696235.1 Sphaerospermopsis sp. FACHB-1194
TGTAGAAAACCTCACCCTGACTGGAACGACAGCTATTAACGGTACAGGGAACGCAGGTAATAATATTCTCACAGGTAACGGTGGCAATAATACCCTCAACGGTGGAGATGGGAACGATACCCTCAATGGTGGTGCGGGCATTGATACCTTAATTGGTGGTACAGGTAATGATATTTATGTTGTTGATAGCACAACAGATGTGATTACAGAAGTAGCCAGTCAAGGTACGGATACCATTCGATCTAGCGTCACTTTCACCTTAGCTAACCTAGCCACTGTAGAAAACCTCACCCTGACTGGAACGACAGCTATTAACGGTACAGGGAACGCAGGTAATAATATTCTCACAGGTAACGGTGGCAATAATACCCTCAACGGTGGAGATGGGAACGATACCCTCAATGGTGGTACAGGTAATGATATTTATGTTGTAGACAGCACAACAGATGTGATTACAGAAGTAGCCAGTCAAGGTACGGATACCATTCAATCTAGCGTCACTTTCACCCTAGCTAACCTAGCCACTGTAGAAAACCTCACCCTGACTGGAACGACAGCTATTAACGGTACAGGGAACGCAGGTAATAATATTCTCACAGGTAACAGTGGCAATAATACCCTCAACGGTGGAGATGGGAACGATACCCTCAATGGTGGTGCAGGCATTGATACCTTAATTGGTGGTGCAGGTAATGATATTTATGTTGTAGACAGCACAACAGATGTGATTACAGAAGTAGCCAGTCAAGGTACGGATACCATTCAATCTAGCGTCACTTTCACCCTAGCTAACCTGGCCACTGTAGAAAACCTCACCCTGACTGGAACGACAGCTATTAACGGTACAGGGAACGCAGGTAATAATATTCTCACAGGTAACGGTGGCAATAATACCCTCAACGGTGGAGATGGTAACGATACCCTCAGTGGTGGTGCGGGCATTGATACCTTAATTGGTGGTGCAGGTAATGATATTTATGTTGTAGACAGCACAACAGATGTGATTACAGAAGTAGCCAGTCAAGGTACGGATACCATTCAATCTAGCGTCACTTTCACCCTAGCTAACCTGGCCACTGTAGAAAACCTCACCCTGACTGGAACGACAGCTATTAACGGTACAGGGAACGCAGGTAATAATATTCTCACAGGTAACGGTGGCAATAATACCCTCAACGGTGGAGATGGTAACGATACCCTCAGTGGTGGTGCGGGCATTGATACCTTAATTGGTGGTACAGGTAATGATATTTACGTTGTAGACAGCACAACAGATGTGATTACAGAAGTAGCCAGTCAAGGTACGGATACCATTCGATCTAGCGTCACTTTCAGCCTAGCTAACCTGGCCGATGTAGAAAACCTCACTCTGACTGGAAGTACAGTTATTAACGGTACAGGGAACGCAGGTAATAATATTCTCACAGGTAACAGTGGCAATAATACCCTCAACGGTGGAGATGGGAACGATACCCTCAATGGTGGTGCAGGCATTGATACCTTAATTGGTGGTGCAGGTAATGATACTATCTCTGGAGGAGTCGGATCAGACACTATAACTGGAGGACTAGGCACAGATCGCTTTGTCTACTCTAATTTTAATGATTCCCTGTTAGCTGCACCCGATCGCATCATTGATTTTAATCCGGGAGAGAGCGATCGCATAGCCCTAGCTGCACTTCCCACCAGTCTTTTTAATGCTGGCGTTTTCTCAACCGCTACTACATTAAGTGCTGCGGCGATCGCTGCTTATGCTGATGCTAATCCCAATCTTACTGGAACACAATCTTTAGCTGCTAACCAAGCTGTATTCTTTGGTTGGAATGGTGGTACTTATCTATCAGTTAATGATAGTCTTGCTGCTTTTAATTCTAGCAATGACCTATTAATTAATGTCACAGGTATAACTGGCACAATAGCTACTGGTTTATTAACTACAAACAACTACTTTTCTCTATAGTTTGCCTAACTTACAGCATCTTTCATCTATTTAAACGACACTTTGTTTGATGACTTCCTTTTCGCAAAAGAAAAACCCTGTTTCATTTACCTGAAAATTGCTGTCAGGTTAAAGTAAACTAACACATCTCAGTATTTGCCAAGTTTACCTTACCTAAACCTTATTTACAAGCTGTGGATAAAATCAGTTGGAGATACAGCAGTTTAGAGGTTTATGAGGTACAGTAGCCAATTGAACTTCAAGTTTTAAAACCAACTGTTAAAATTGGTGTACCTCATTTACTTCAAAAGTGCTGTAATATTCCGAGTGAAGTGTATTTTACCTAAATTGAATTTCTCAACTTGAGCAATTTTTATATTTAAGTTGCTTGTGTTGTCTAGCTTGTAGCACTAGGAGCGATCACTATTTGACCTGTCCGAAAAAGATGTAGGGACAATTCATGAATTGTCCCTAACAAGGGTTTCAGGTTACGCATATTCAATTTTCGGAGATATCTATTCTTGTAGGTTTAGTGTAGATGTAAAAAATATTAGGATCATAAAATTTAGCTGGTTAACAACTTACTTAACTCCTTGTGTTATGAAGGCAATAAAAAAAGTCCGCAGGTGCGGACTATGGACATTGGATAAGGTTAAGTTGTCACCAAGAGAGCCTACAAGATGTTAGACTTACTTTGTATTTTTGCTGCAAAAATATGAAAAATCAATACTCTAACTGTAAATCTTGAGACATAATAGCAGTAATTATGTCTGAGAAATAACACATTTTCTAGTTTATGTAGTTGCTAAGAATTTAATCTTGACATAAGAGTGCATTTAAACATCAAAAACTTGAGACAAAATTCCTGTAATTTTGTCTGTAATTGTGTGGTCATTCAGGAGTGAAGATTGAGGAGTAAAGATGTTGAAAATATTGGTTAAGTTAAAAAGCTGACTGCTGAGTAGTAAGATGATAAAAAACCCCATAAGTCATGACTTATGAGGTCTAAAGATTTTTAGGCACAGTTGAGGGCAATACCAGGATGATCATCAGTGAGAGTAGGTCATGTCTCTGCTGATAAAACCGTGGCAAAGTTTGCTCGTGTCTGCAACTTATAACCTAAAAGCCCACAGGTCAATTACTGGAATACTCTACCAAACATAATCAAAGATATGTAGCCAAATTGGCTTTTTTTAACTTGTGGGTGCTAATAATTATGAGGAAGACTTAACTATTTGGGGTATACCAACTAACTGGTATAGCTTATCTTCAAATTTTTGGCTACATACTGACCAATCAAACTCTAAGATAGAAGGACGAGCTTGTGCGGATAATTGGGCTTTGAGTTCAGGATTTTGCAGTATTGCAATTATCTTCTCGGCGAAATCTTGGGCGTTGTTGGGTTGAGCTAGAAAACCATTATAACCAACTGTTACTTGTTCAGTGGTTGAGGGAGCCATAGCGGCGACTACAGGAGTTCCTGATGCTAAAGCTTCGTTATTTGTAGTGCAGAAGTTTTCCGTTACTGAAGGGTTAATAAAAACATCTGCTCTAGCAAACCATCCTAAAAGTTCAGTACCGTGGGACTCACCCCAAAGCGTTACACCGTGGAGGAATTTTTGAGCGCGACGACGAATTTCTTGATCTAATGGACCGCTACCAACGATGACTAAATGGACATCAGGAATTTGAGCAGCTATCAAGGGATAAGCATCTAAAAGTTGTGTGACATTTTTCTCGGCAGTGATGCGTCCTACAAATAAAATTGTCGGTCTTTTATCGTTAGGAATTGGATCATAACAGATGTTGCGGGGATGGAATTTTTCACAGTTAATTCCTTGATAGGGGACGTATTCACCGCGTAGACATTCTAGTTTTTGGTACTTGGAAAGTTGTTCCCTAGAAGAAAATATATTGAGGGTGTAAGCATTACTAAATTGCTTAACTAATAATGGAATTATGGGACGCATCAATCCGAATAGGAAATCACCTAAATAATATCGGATATAGGCAACGATATCGGTATGAAAAACGGAGATGATGGGTGTTTTAGTACGTTTCGCATAATCAACTCCTACAGGTCTGCCATAACCTTGCAGAAAAACTGAATATAGCCCTCTCATTTGGGCTGCTTCTTCAACTACAATGATATCAGGTTGAAACTTTTCTAGTAATTGAGTATCGCTCCAATGACGATAGTTTAGAGGTTGGGGCAGAGATTTATAGAATATTAGCGGTTCTGTGGGAAAAGCATAGGAGGAAAAGTTGGCAAAAGATTCTAGTTCTTCTAGTCCTGCCATTGGACGTTTCCCAACTTGTTTACTGAACTTATTATTGATTTGTGGGTGAATAAGAAAAACTTCGTGTCCTTGTTCAAGTAACCAATGGACGCGCTGATGTACAGCAACGGATACTCCTGTTAAGAAAGGAGAATATAAGCCAGTAAATAAGGCAATGCGGAGGGTTTGTTTTGTCATTTTTGTTTCAATGATTTTAGTGCTGGTTTCAGGATTTACGCAGCAACTATGATGAAACTTTTGGTTTTTGCGCTGATAATTAATAAAATTCCCAATTATAATTCCCAATCAAATTACAGACAAGCTTCTGAATTTCTATCAAGAGTATGACTAGAGAGAAATTTTCGGATCAATTGGTTGATCTAACCATTGATAAGGATGATATTCAACTAAGCGAATATGCCAGGGACTTTGAATTTTATAGGTAAGTCCTCGCCATGTCACTGTTGACATCCCCAGAGAAGATAACATTGCTAAACCATAAACCCATTGTGTTAAAGGAATAGCAATGAACATTTTGAGGATGTTGGTGAGTGAAATTTCTGGAATTGGTTGTCCTTGAGAGCGAATTATTTCTTGTACTCCTAGTTCCATGACTAGCATTAACAAGAGTAATCCAATTGTGTAGATGCTATAGGATTTAAATAAGGAAAATGCTGTATTCCATTCTGTGGCTAAAAACAATCCTAAAGCTAAGAAAATGGTGAGGGTAGGAAAGAGAATACTGGAAACTGCATCACTGACTAATGCTAACCAATTGGGGTGATAAAGTCGAGAACAAAGTATTAAGCGTTGGAGAGATGGAAATAAAGTAGATAAATTGCTTTCTTCTCGGTTTACCATTAACAAAGAAGGGACAAATTTAATTTTCCATCCGTGTTTTTTGATGACTTTGTGTAGGAGCATATCGTCACCAAATGCTTCTCCCCATTTTTCCAGTATTTCTGTTTGTTGGAGGAGTTGTTTTTTAATTGCTAAACTCCCACCCCACGGAACTTGAAAGAGGAACATTTGCACGACAGTAGAAACGTTACCAGCGTAGCGTATTAAAGAACCCCAATATTTTCCTGTGGGTACATACCAACGGTTTCCTGTTGTGATTCCCACTTTTTCATCGGTGAGGGGACTAACTAATTCTCTTAACCAATTTTTGTGGACGATGGTATCAGCATCTACTAAGGCAATTACTTGGTAAGAGTCATCTAAATCGGAAACTGCTTGTACTAAAGAACTGCATTTGAGACTACAATTATGACGTACTGTTCTGAGGGTGCTAATTTGGAAATTAGTGGCTTTAGTTTCAGCGATGACTTCTTTGGCAATTTTAAAAGCTGGATCTTCTGGACTATCAATGATCAGCTTTAAATCGTACTCTGGGTAGTTTTGATTTAAGAGCGATCGCACACAATTAGGTAAAAATGGATCAGCACCTCGTAAACAAAGAATTACTGCCGTTTTTGGTAGTTGGTTATCTGATAAGAATGGTTGTTTATAGGTTCGCAAATACCATAAAAATATTAGCATTAAACATACCTGAATTACCAGCCAACCTATCAAAGAATTAGACAGAAATGCGGTCAAATCTTTCATTAGTCATTAGTCATGGGGAATAGGGAATAGGGAATAAGGAATAGGTAATAGGTAATAGGTAATAGGTAATAGGTAATAGGTAATTGGTAATAGGTAATTGGTAATTGGTAATGGGGAGGTAAATAACCCAATCACCAGTCACCAGTCACCAGTCACCAGTCACAAATCACCAATTACTTATGGATCAAGGGAATATTTCATGTTGATGTTAATGGTGGTATTTTTAGTCATTTTAAAACTGGCTTGTTTAAATTTTGGTGTACCAGTTTGGATAGAGACAATGGGATTTCTGGAAATGCCAAAACCTTCTGTAGGAATACCAAAAAAGTCTTTATTGAGTTTGCGATCGCCATTTTGATCATCAACTACTGCTACTGCATAAGTTCCTGGTTTTAAACCAGAAAATACTTTTTTCACAGAACTACCAGTAATTTTAGTGCAGCCACTTTGAACTTCACTAGAACTACTCATAGGAAAGCCTTTTTCAGAGTTATAAATTCGGAAACAAATTTCACCTGTTTTGTTACTTATTCCATTCACGACTACAGTTAATGCCGTGGTAGTTTGTGCATGGGCAGTGTTAGCACAACTGAAACTTAAAACAGTCGCCAGCAATAGATAAGAAAGGCGAGATATTTTCAACATAAGCTGTGAGATATAGCTTGTGGATTAATTGCTTAAATATTCATTGGACAAACTTAAATTACTGTTAGTTTTGGTTTTGTGGGAACGCAAAATTTTAGCAGCCATCCACAAATCTTTAAGCAATAAAGATTCTGTTCCAGATAGCTTTTTAACAATAATCAAATAACACAATATTTGCTCATATAAATTCAGTGAACTTTGACTGACTGAAAGTAAATATTCTTTGAGAATGCGCCAATGGGGAAATAAAAGTTTGCCTTTGTTACCTGAATCAAACCAAATTGAATACTCATAGAAATCTGGTAACATATCTAATGAATATTGAGGATCTTTCTGAGTAAAAGACAGGTAACTTGGAAAAAACATACTCAAAGATTGTTGGGGATGAATCCTGGCAAAAAATAAGTATTCGGGAATTTCATAAAACTGGCCAACTGTACCAAGTCTTAATAATAAAATTCCATCTGCATTGCCATAACCACCCATAGGAGTGATTTTTTGTAAGGAACTTTTGCGAATGACTCCATACATTTGATAACAGAGATGTTTAGTGAGTAATTCTTCAAATCTGATCTGTGTTTTTTCTGAGTTAGTATTGAGTTTAATTTCATAGTTTTGGAAAAAATTACCCTGTTCATCAATCAGATATGTGTGGGAATGGCATAAGATATAATGTGGATTTTCCTCAAGTACCTGTATACATTTACTGAGAAAATCAGGAGCGTGTAAATCGTCGTAAGCTGCCCATTTAAAGTATTCACTATTCGATAATTCAAAAACGCGGTTAAAATTACAAGCGCAACCGATATTAGTAGGATTACGATAGTAACGAATGCGATGATCTTGTGCAGCGTAATTTCTACAAATTTCTTCAGTATTATCTGTGGAAGCGTTATCTGAAATAATTAACTCAAAATCACTAAATGTCTGATTTAGCAGAGAATCTAGAGACTGTTTTATAAATTTTTCGCCGTTGTATACAGGTAATCCAATACTTAATTTTGCTTGAGGTTTATACATACGCCATTCCCGACAAAAATATATTACTGAGTAAGCATTCAGCCGTCAGTTATCAGCTATGTAAATGAAAGATTGAAATAAAAAGAATCAAAAGAAATAGATGTAGATAACATTCCTGAACTAAAAACGCCTGAATCCTGGCTATGGGCTGATTACTGATAGCTGAATACTTACATTACTGATTACTTATTTCATCAATTTTTGGATGTCGGTTTTTTGTAACCATTGATGAGTACGTTTCATGCCTTCTTCTAAATCAACTTTGGGTTTATAGTTTAATAAACTTGTAGCTTTAGCAATAGAATAAGCATAAGGACGACTCATAAAGTCTACTGACTCTGGGAGGATATCAGCTTTTTTGCGAAATAGTTTTTGTCCTTGGTTACGCACTTTAAGAAACAATTTCATTTCTTCCTTAGGCAAGGACATGGGAGCAGGTAAACCTTCCATTGCTGCGAGGTGAATAAAATATTCTTTCCAAGAAGTTTTTTCACCATCTGTAATATTAAATATTTCGCCATAAGCTTCTTTTTCTATTGCTAAAAAGATGGCATCAATTAAGTTATCAACATAAAGATGATTCATCACACCTTTACCATCATTGGCATAGGCAAATAATTTTTGACGCATCATTAATACTGGGCGCACTATCCAAGGAATACTACCCGGACCATAAACATCTCCAGCGCGAATTATGATCACTCCAAAATCTGGGGATGAGTTAAGTTTTAAAACTTCTGTTTCTGCTTCAATTTTAGTTTGACAATAGGGGTTATTATCACTAGATAATGTTCCTATTTCGGCAATATTATCGCTATAGTTAAAGCCATAAACTAAGACAGTGGAAAGATGAACAAATGTTTTCACACCTGCTTGTTTAGCAGCTTTAGCTATGTTGACAGTACCTCCTACATTAATTTCTCGAAAACTTTTAATGTCTCCTGCTTCTTCTGCTAGTTGGGCAGTGTGTAAAATAATGTCTACTCCCTGACAAGCTTTTTGGGCTATTTTATCGTCAGTGATGCTACCAACAATAATTTCTACTCCTAAGTTTTGGAGGTTTTTATCCTGTACTTGAGAAGTTTGTAAACCTTTGACTTTCATGCCTTGAGATATTGCTAATTCTGCTGCACGAGAGCCAATAAATTCGTCAGTGCCGGTAATGAGAATGGTTTTGTTTTTGATGTCCATAGTATTGATTAGTGAATATTCTGAGTTAATTTATTGACGATTTAGAAAATATCTGCTGGATCTGCGGAGCGCAGTTTATTAATTGCTAATGCGCCGGAAGTGATGCAAATCAAAACTGTAGAGGTAAGAACAAGTATGGCATTATTAGAAGTCATCACGATGGGTAATTTAGTTGCTTCCATAGCAAAATCATATAAAGCAACTGAAATAATAAATCCTGGGAAATAAGCTAGTAAAGCTAGAATGAGTGCCTGTTGAAAAACTACATTTAATAAATAGCCATTGGCATAACCGATAGCTTTTAAGGTGGCGTAGGCAATAAATTGGGTAGCAATATTGCTATAAAGAATTTGATAAACAATGACTACGCCAACGACAGAAGCCATTGTCAACATTAAGTTTAAAATAAAGCCAATGGGTGTTCTAGAAGCCCAATATTCTTTTTCAAAATCAATGAATTGTTGACGGGTGAAAATCTGGACATCATTAGGTATATTGTCCCGCAAGTTTTTTAACACTTCTTTGGGATCAACACCTGGTTTCAGTTTAACAATACCTACATCTATTTTTTCTGATGGACGTACAAGGGGATTGATTTTTACAAAAGTTGAGTCACTGACAATTAAATTGCCATCGACACCAAAGGAGGGACCTAAACTAAATAAACCCCCTACTCTGACTCGATAACCTTGCAAGGCATCAAATGCGAAAATTTCTATTTTTTGTTCTGTATTTCCTCTCTCAAAATTTTTGGCTATGGGACCAAATTCAGGGCGTGAGGATCTGTCAAATAACATGACATCAGGAATTTTGAGTTTATCTAAATTCTCCTGCACTTCGGGAATATTCATCACTGGTCTACCGGGGTCAAAACCAATGACATAAATAGAATATTTCTCGCCTGTTTCTGGATTTTTTAGCTTTGCAAATTGCAAATACATCGGGCTAACTGATTCTACACCATTAAACCCTAATGTTTGATATAAACGATTGCGATTAAAACTTTGATTTGAGGTCAAAGATTTGTATTGAGAACTAACTAAAAATAAGTCTCCTTTGAGATTTTGATGTACTGCTGTAGCACTAGAATAAAGTGCATCTTGGAAACCAAGTTGAATAAACATCAGCAGCACAATAAAGGCTATTCCGGCTACAGCGACAACAAAACGGAGTTTTTGCTGGGCTAACTGTAGCCATGCTAAAGGTATTTTGATGGTCATATATTTTGTTTTTAGTTATTAGTCATTAGTCATTAGTCATTAGTCATTAGTTAATTCTACCCAATCACCAATCACCAGTCACCAGTCACCAATCACCTACTAATGACTAAATCTGAATAGCAACGTCTACCTGCAAGTTAGTTAAACGAGATACTTTTTGGCTGTCTGCTGGTTTATCAATGGCGATTTTTACTTCGACAATTCTGCGATCTGTATCTGAGTTGGGGTTAAGACTAAAGATGCTTTGTTTGTCAATTTGCCAGCCAATTTCTTTGACTGTTCCCTGTAGTTTTCCTGAAAATGCAGCACTGGTAAGATTAGCTTTTTGTCCAACTCTCACTTTTTGAATATCTGTTTGATAAACTTCAGCAATGACATTCATTTCTGAGGTTTTACCAAGTTCTGCAAAACCAGAAGTTGCTATTACTTCGCCATTTTTGGCATGAATTTTTAATACTCTGCCATCTATGGGGGATTTGATGTAAGTTAATTCGTGATCTGCTTTGGCTTGTTGAACGGCAGTTTCTGCACTTTTAACTTCACTTTCAGCTAATGCCACATCTACACTACGTACTTCTTTGATGCTGTTGAGTTTGGCAGTTGCTTCTTGAATTTGATCTTGTAAGGTGTTTTTGGTTCTTTGCAGTGTCGCTTTTGCTTCTGTTAATTGTTGTTGGGCTGTTTTTAGTTGTAAAGTTTTGGCATCAGCAATGGAAGCAGAAATTGCGCCATCTTTGTATAATTTCTGATAGCGATCGCTCTCTTTTTGAGCATTTTCTACTTCAGCTTGAATGCGGTTAATTGTCGCGTTTTGTACTGCAATTTCACCTTTTAATTGTGATTCTAACCGAGTAATTGTTGCTTTTTGAGCGTTAATATCTCCAGGTTTTGCTCCAGCTTTTACCTGTGCTAGTTTAGATTTAGCAACTAATAATTTATCAAAAGCTTGTTTGATTGCAGTTTTTGAACGTTCATAGTTTTCTAAATAAGCTAATGTTTGTCCTGCTGTTACTTCATCCCCTTCTGCTACTAATAGTTTTTCTACACGCACACCGTTGATGGAATTAGGAGCAGATAAATAAGTAATTTCCCCTTGGGGTTGTAGTCTTCCTAAAGCAGTGACAGCAAATTTTACAGGAGTGGGTTGAGGGGATGGGTTTTCAGTAGCGGGAAGTGGAGAATTAGATTTTCCCCTTAATTGAGAAAAACTGTAGAAAGATCCTAAACCAGCAGTTAACGCAGTTGCAACTACTAGAATAATTTTCCACTGCTTGGTAGCTTTTTTTAATAGTTGGCTTTCTTTATTTACTGCCATATTTTTATTCCCGTTATTTTTGCTCAGGTATAGTTTTAATAGCGAAAATTACCTAAAATAACTTATCCTTTATAATCTGACGTTTAGCTAATGGATAAGTCGCATTACTTGTGTGTATGAATTGTTGTGATAGTTTATAGCAATCTTTACAGGTAACAAGATAAACAGGAAAATCAACAGTGATTGAACTCGGTGATTTAGCTTGCAATTATCATCAGTTTTATCTTTAATTAGCCTTTGATAAAGTAGCGAGAAATACAAGATAGCTAACTAAAAATTTTGTGTTTCCGATAGAACGATTTTCCAGAGAAGTAAATCAAGAAATCTGTAAAAGTTCAATCTAATTCTGCCAAAAAAAATGAATTTTGTCAACAAAGTAAATGGACTTATTTGTTATTGTTACTGAAAATAACTCAAATAATATATTTTCTTGAAAACATGACATAAGAGGTTTATGAATCAACTGTGACATCTGTAGTTTTGTGATCAAATAACGATTGATGTTGTCAAAATATAAAGATTCCATCACAAGTTGCTCCTGTGGTCTTAATACGATTAATTACAGCTACTAAATTAAGATTTGCTTTATAAATAACCAATTTGAGTAACAAACTGAGTTATCTTATAAATTCATCAAATACCACAGCCTAATTATCATGTTTCTCTGAGAAAAAGATATTTATGTTCAAATCAATAATGTGTCTATTTAATGATTTGTTACTGACAAGACAGTTGCTCTAAAATTCATGATAATGCCAGCGTAAATGACAAGAACACACCTAAAACAAAACTTTTATTGTGCAAATTCAAGTAAGGTGCTATACTATGATACCGATAGAATATTGAAAAGTGAGTTCATGAGCCAAAAATATTTTTCAAAACTTACTTTCTGTGAACTATTCTATTTTTTCAAATTGTGTTATTCTTTGTATTAATTCAATAATGAAAAGCAGCAAGTCAATTATTCAATTAGTTGCAAGTAAAAAGGAAAAAATACCTTAACGAAGGCAGGAGGCAGTGGTTCGACACTTCGAGCGTGCTCAGTGCATCGCTTCGCTCTCCAACCGGAGGCAGGAGACCGTTTTTGTAACGGGGATTTATATCCCGCTCCAATAAATTTTCGCCTTAAAAAGCGAAGTTTTAAACCCGATTGTTTCGATAAACAAACTCTGTTCTTATCTCGATAAAACCGTTTAAGTATTTTTTCACATTGTATGGATTTAGAGTCAAGGTGATGTTATTTCTGTAACGAGTTTGGCAGCTTTTATTGGTTGAATGTCATAAAATATATTAACTTATTTTGCTAATCACTGGTAATTTAATGCTCACACAAATGCTGACATCATATCTACTGTGATTAGACAATTAACCAATTTACTAACCAATTAGTAACCAAACAAGTTCAGAAAATTTTACCAGTTTCTACAATATCCTGAGTTCTTTGGATTGAGTTTTCTAAATCCTGCTGTCTTTTCTCACACACGCCAGTTTTTACTGATAATGTCTCTAAACAAACAAGAAAAGGAAAGACAACATTGTATAGTATCGTTTCAGGTTTATAGTGTTAGCCAATTACATCAAAACACCAAAGAATCCAATTATTAAAATGGGAAATCAAGGCAGTATTTACCGTGTGGTGTTAATGGATGAAAATGCCTGATTTCTTACACAGCTAAATCAAGAAATACTGGTAAGAAAAAAATGGGTCTATGATTTGTAAGCCACAGACGTTTCCGTAAATTCTGTTGCTCAACAATTAACAATCCTCAAAATTACTCTATGCCATGATGTCTGCTGATTCAATTAATACTGCCTTGGCAGAGTTAGAGAGCCTTATTAACAGTTGTGAAAAGGATTTGATTAGGTTTATAGAGGAAAGAAAAATGAAGTCAGAAAATCAAATGTCAACTCACAAAATTAACAGACAATTGCAACAAAATCCTATTGCTATTGTGGGGATGGCTTCTCTATTGCCACAAGCTAGAAACCTAAGACAATACTGGTCAAATATTGTTAATAAAGCTGACTGTATTACTGATGTTCCTGAAACCCATTGGAGCGTCAAAGATTACTACGATCCTAACCCCAGAACTCCAGAAGATAAAACCTATTGTAAACGTGGTGGTTTTCTTCCTGAAGTTGATTTTAACCCGATGGAATTTGGGATTCCTCCCAGCATTTTAGAAGTTACTGATGTCTCGCAACTATTAAGTTTAGTAGTTGCTAAAGAAGCAATGGAAGATGCTGGTTATGGTGAATCTCGTGATTTTAACCGGGAGAATGTGGGGGTTATTTTAGGTGTGGCAATGGCTAAACAATTGGGTATGCCATTATCAGCCAGATTAGAATATCCTGTGTGGGAAAAAGTTCTTAAAAGTAGCGGTTTATCTGACGAAGATACTCAGAAAATAGTCGAAAAAATTAAGAGTGCTTACGTTAAATGGGATGAAAACGCATTCCCTGGAATGTTAGCAAATGTTGTGGCTGGACGTATTGCCAACCGTCTCAATTTTGGCGGTATGAATTGTGTAGTTGATGCTGCTTGTGCTAGTTCCTTTGGTGCTTTAAAAATGTCCATTAGTGAACTGGTAGAACATCGCAGCGATATGATGTTAACCGGTGGTGTGGATACCGATAACACCATCATGGCTTACATTTCTTTTAGCAAAACTCCGGCGGTTTCTCCTAGCGAAAATGTCAAACCTTTTGATGCAAAATCAGATGGGATGATGTTAGGTGAAGGTATCGCTATGTTAGTTCTCAAACGCTTAGAAGATGCCCAAAGAGATGGCGATAAAATCTATGCTGTAATTAAAGGTATTGGTACTTCTAGCGATGGTCGCTATAAGAGTATTTATGCACCACGAAAAGAAGGACAAGTTAAAGCCTTAGAACGTGCTTATAATGATGCTGGTTTTTCGCCGGCAACTGTGGGTTTAATGGAAGCTCACGGTACGGGAACAATGGCGGGAGATCCTACAGAATTTGCTTCTTTACACAGTTTCTTTAGTCAATATGATAACAAGAAACAGCATATTGCTTTAGGTAGTGTAAAATCCCAAATTGGACATACAAAAGCCGCCGCAGGTGCAGCAAGTTTAGTGAAAACTGCCCTAGCTTTACACCACAAGATTTTACCACCAACTATCAATATTACTGAACCAAATCCGAAGCTTGATATTGAAAATTCTTCATTTTATTTAAACACTGAAACTAGACCTTGGATACGTGCAGCAGGTGAAGATCCAAGACGTGCGGGTGTCAGTTCCTTTGGTTTTGGTGGCACTAATTATCACGTAGTTTTGGAAGAATATCAAGGGGAGCAACAAGAGGCTTATCGTTTACATAATGTGGCAAGTGAAATGTTATTATTTGCTACCAATCCTAGTGAATTAATCAATAAGTTAGAAGCAAATTTTAATAACTTGCAATCTAGCGATGGTGATAGATATTATTCACAATTGGTTCTCGAATCTCAATCTCTAAGTATTCCTAAGACTGCGGCGAGAATTGGTTTTGTAGCCGAGAATAAAGCAGAGGCTTGTAAGTTACTCAAAGTTAGTATTGACTTACTGAAAAATAAACAATCTGCAACTTCTTGGGAACATCCACAGGGTATTTATTACCGTGCTTCTGGGATAGAATTAGCTGGAAAAGTTGTGGCTTTATTCTCTGGTCAAGGTTCTCAATACCTAGAAATGGGTAGAGAGGTGGTGATGAATTTCCCAACTTTAAGAAGGTTGTATGGGTTGATGGATGGGTTGTTAAATAAAGATAATTTGCAGCCTATTTCGGAAGTTGTTTTCCCTCATCCAACTTTTAATGAAGCGGAGAAAAACGAGCAAATTGCAGCTTTACAAAGAACAGAATATGCACAGCCGGCAATTGGTGTTTTTAGTGCTGGTTTGTATTCTATTTTCCAACAAGCTGGGTTTCAATCTGATTTTACCGCCGGTCATAGTTTTGGTGAATTAACCGCTTTGTGGGCTGCGGGAGTGTTGAGTGAAGAAGATTATTTGTACTTGGTTAAGTCTAGAGGTCAAGCGATGGCTGCACCGAAAGATCCTGATCATGATGCAGGTAGTATGTTAGCGGTGAAAGAAGATATCAGCAAAGTTGAAGCAGTGCTGAAGAACTTCCCGAAAATTGCGATCGCTAATTTCAATTCTCCCACTCAAATTGTTTTAGCTGGTCCTACTGCGGAAATTCAGAAAATTCACCAGAAGTTTCAAGAGTTAGGATATGGTGCTGTTCCTTTGCCAGTATCCGCCGCGTTCCACACACCTTTAATTGCCTTTGCTCAAAAATCCTTTGCCATTGCAACAAAATCTGTATCCTTCCAAAATCCCAAAGTTCCTGTTTTCAGTAACGTTACTGGTAAACAATATCCTCAAGAACCATCCGCCATTCAAAGAGTATTAGAAAGTCATCTTTCTAGCTCAGTTCACTTCAAACAAGAGATAGAAAATATCTATGCTGCCGGTGGTTATTGCTTCGTAGAATTTGGACCAAAACGCATTCTTACCAACTTGGTAAAAGATATTTTGGGTGAGCGTCCACATATTACTATATCTCTCAATCCTAGCACCCAGAAAAATAGCGATCGCTCTCTCAGAGAAGCAGCAGTACAACTGCGTGTAATTGGTATGACTTTAGGTAATCTTGACCCCTACCAACTACCAGAAACATTACCCACCAAAGAAACCAAAAAAGCCTTAAACGTTAAATTAAGAGGCATTAACTACGTTTCCGATAAAACCAAAAATGCCTTTACCGAAGCACTTAATGATGGTTTCAAAATTCAAGGAGTGCAAGAAATTAAAGAATCTCGGAATTTAGAAGAATCTAAGATTTTAGAAGTTAAAAATTCTGCAACTTCTATAACTCCTGTAACTTCTGTAACTTCTTTCAGCAACGGAAACGGAAATGGTAACGGTAACGGTAACGGCAACAAGAAAACACCAGTAATTACTTCTTTGCAAACAGTTTCTCAGATGAATCCTGCTACACCTGTAAATTTAAATCCAGCCACCAAAGAACAATTATCTAAAGTGCCTTATGCGCTGGCAGAGAGTCTAGGAGGGAATATGGAAACACCAGATAAAAACACCAACTTTCAACAGGTTTTGGAAAGTTTAGAAAACCTCCTCAACCAGTTTCAAAATAATCAAAGTGATAACTTAGAAATTCACGGCACATATTTAAATCATCAAATGGAATATGCGAAAACATTTTTCCAATTGATGCAGCAACAAAACGCCCTGTTAATGAACAGTCAAGCTGCCGAAACTGCCCAAATTAAACAATCAATCATGGAAAGTTTCGAGCGCAGCATGGTGCAATTTCACAACCAACAAGCCGAAACTCTCCGCATCCATGAACAATATTTGCGGGAACAAGTAGAATACACCAAAAACTTCTTCCAGCTTATTCAACAAGAATATTCATTACTAATTGACGCTACAGAAACCGCACCTGTCATTCCCCCACAATTTACCGAAACACACACCCAAAGTCTACGGGAATTTATCCCCCAAAACCCAGAACCAACTATTACAGAAACAGTTGTTACTCCTGTTAACAAAATAGTAGAAACTCCTGAACCAGTAATAGAACCTATAACTCAAACTGCACCTGTAATAGAACAAGTTCCCATTACAAAAATTGCTGAACCTGTAATAGAAAATAAACCCGAACCAGTTGCACCTGTAGCATTAATTTCTGAGCCAACAAAACCCGCAGTTAATATTGATGAACTAGGTAAAAATCTCCTAGCAATTACTAGCGAAAAAACAGGTTATCCCATCGAAATGTTAGAATTTGACATGGACATGGAAGCCGACCTGGGAATTGACTCCATCAAACGGGTAGAAATCTTAGGAGGATTGCAAGAATTATATCCTGATTTACCCAAACCAAACTTAGAAGAACTGGCAGAAAAACGCACCATCGGGCAAATAGTTGAATATCTAGTAAAACAGGTTACGGTTAACAGTTCAGAAGTAAAAAATGAGGTGAAAGGTGACAGTTTACAGGTGATAGAAGAGGTGACAGGTTACAGGTTACAGGTGACAGAAATAGAGGAAGTAAAACAAGATTTAGTCATTATTCCCCAGTCCCCAGTCCCCAGTACCAAACACCCGGATATAGCCGAAACCCTGTTAAGAATTACCAGTGAAAAAACAGGCTATCCAGTAGAAATGTTAGAACTAGACATGGACATGGAAGCTGACCTGGGAATTGACTCCATCAAACGGGTAGAAATATTAGGAGGAATGCAAGAAGCGTACCCCGATTTACCCAAACCAAACATCGAAGAATTAGGCGACCTGCGAACAATTGGACAGATAGTTAACTACCTCCAAAAACTGGTGGCAGGTGAAAAAAAAAAGCTTGATTCTTACCAGATAGAAACACAAACAGAAACAATAAAAAAAGTGGTGGACTTAACCCCACCACTACCAGCAGACCCAAATTTACCTCGTCGTCCAGCCAAACTCAAAACATTACCCAGACCTGATTTTTGGGAATATAAACTCCCAGAAGGACACATTGGATTAATCACAGATGACGGTTCTTTAACTACAACAAAATTAGCCCACGCGCTAATAGAAAAAGGTTGGAAAGTAGTAGTTTTGAGTTTCCCCCAATCAATAGTTCCAGAACAGTCACCATTACCAGTAGGAGTTACCCGCCTCACCTTAGCAAACATGAGTGAAGAACACCTACAACTACTACTGCAAAGTATAACTATTCAACATGGAAAGATTGGGGCATTTATTCACCTACATCCACAATTCACAACCGCAAATCTCGGCTATTCAGAAACAGAAAAAGCGATTGTCAAACACATCTTTTTAATGGCAAAACATCTCAAACAATCGCTGACCACAGCCGCCGAATTAGAAGGAAGAGTTAGCTTTTGTACAGTTGCCCATCTTGACGGTGCATTTGGATTAGACTACACAGAAAACTTCGGAATTATCGGCGCAGGATTATTTGGATTAACCAAGAGTTTGAGATGGGAATGGCCAAAAGTCTTCTTGAGAGCAATTGATTTACATCCCAACTTAGACCCACATCAATCAGCAGAATATATTGTGGGAGAATTGTACGATTCTAACCGATATATTGGTGAAGTTGGTTATAGCTCAAAGGGAAGAGTAACGCTTGTAGCTGAAGCCGAATAACCTGCAAGGTGGGCAATGCCCACCACACAAAGAAATTGTGTTTCGCGCAAAGATGCAAAGGAGCAAAGACGCAAAGGTAAATATTACTTATTTCCTAAGTACCTCTATTCTTCTTTCTCTTCTTCCTCTCTTCCTTCGTGTCCTTTGCGCCCTTCGTGGTTCAATAAATCTTCTCTTTGCGCCTTTGCGTCTTTGCGTGAGAAAAAAATAAATTTATTCATCAACACAGAATCAATTATAAAGTTGAATTATGACAGCAACACTTCAAGTTAGCCCATCATCTGTATTTGTTGTCAGTGGTGGAGCAAAGGGAATCACTGCACAATGCACAATTAAATTAGCCCAAAATCAACCTTGTAAATTCATTCTTTTAGGTCGTTCAGAAATTACAGAAGAACCAGATTATACCCGTGATTGTTTAGAAGAACCAGCTTTGAAAAAACGCATCATGGAAAATTTGATTTCTCAAGGTAAGAAACCAACACCCATGATGGTACAAAAGATATTTAATCAAATTACTTCCAGCAGAGAAATTAAAAAGACTTTAGCCGCAATTGAAGCAGCAGGGGGAAAGGCTGAATATATCAGCGTTGATGTGACTGATACAGTAGCATTACAAGAAAAACTTAATACTGTTGCTCAAAAGTTTGGGCAAATTACAGGTATTATTCACGGTGCTGGAAATTTAGCAGATAAGTTAATTGAAAAGAAAACATCTGAGGATTTTGAAAAAGTTTATACTGCCAAAGTTCAAGGTTTACAAAATTTACTCAATTGCATTCATCCTGAACAATTACAGCATTTAGTTTTGTTTTCTTCCGTGACTGGTTTTTATGGGAATATTGGTCAAAGTGATTATGCTATAGCTAACGAAATTCTCAACAAATCAGCCCACCAATTTAAAAAACATTATCCCCAAACTCATGTAGTCGCAATTAACTGGGGTGGTTGGGATAGTGGGATGGTGACACCACAATTGAAAAAAGCATTTGCTGAACGTGGAATTGATATTATTCCCGTAGAAATCGGTACACAAATGTTAGTTAATGAACTCCATCCCGCCTTTCAAAATCAATCCCAGGTGGTGATTGGTAGTCCCATGAATTTACCACCCACACCCCTAGAAAGCGAACTAAAAAGTTATCGTCTCCGCAGACGGATGACATTAGCAGAAAATCCCTTTTTATATGATC
The DNA here is from genome assembly GCF_014696235.1 of Sphaerospermopsis sp. FACHB-1194. NCBI lineage: Bacteria > Bacillati > Cyanobacteriota > Cyanophyceae > Nostocales > Aphanizomenonaceae > Sphaerospermopsis > Sphaerospermopsis sp. FACHB-1194. The sequence continues at coordinate 19,601 of NZ_JACJPU010000047.1, forward strand.
ATACCATTGCCGGGGTGCAAGTATTACCAGCTACCTGTGCCATGTCTTGGATGATTCATGCTTGTGAAGAAATTTATCCAGGTTATCGCTACTTAAATTGCAAAGAATTTAAAGTCTTAAAGGGAATATCCTTTAATTCCACCCTCGCAGATGAATACATTTTAGAAATTCAAGAACTATCAAAAGCTGATGGTGAATTTATAGAATTTCAAACCAAAATATTGAGTAAAAATGCTCAAGGTAAAACCCATTTTCATTTCTCTGCTATCATCAGAGTAGTGGGTAAAATGCCAGAAGCGCCAATCTATGAAGCAATGAATCTCACAGAAGATAACATCATTACCACTATAGGTAAAGAATTTTATCAAAATGGCGATTCATCCTTATTTCATGGACCAGCTTTCCAGGAAATTACCAGGGTATTAAATGTTAACCCTAATAAAATTACCGTCGAGTGTTGCTGGCAAGAAATATCTGAACAAGCACAAGGACAATTTCCCGTTAAATGGCATAATCCCTATACCACAGATATCAGTACCCAATCACTTTGGATATGGTTAAACCACTTTCATCAAGAAGTATGTTTACCAGGACAATTAACGTATTCAGAACAATTTTTAGCAGTACCTTGTAATTTACCATTTTATGTTTCCTGCGAAGTAGAAAATAAAACAGATACAGGAGTAACAGCCAACTTTATCTTACACAGTCGAGAAGGAAAAATATACTCCCGCATTTTAGGAGCAAAAGCAGTCATTTGGCCGATGAAAATGTTAAGTAAGAAATAGATAGATAAAGAAATTGTAGGTTGGGTTAAGCGACAGCGCAACCCAACAACATCAACAAAATGTTGGTTTTTCTCATGTTGGGTTGACGTAAGGAAACCCAACCTACAATTAAAACTTTGAACCACGTTTGGGGGAATCGCGTAAATCCTTAGAAACTTGGGAAAAGAAGTAAAAATCTCTCTCTCTGCGCCTCTGCGCCTCTGCGTGAGAAACTTACTTCTTTCCCTCCTACCCCAACGAGGATTTCAACAGTGGAAAAAATAGCCATTATCGGATTATCCTGCCTCTTTCCAGACGCAAACAATCCTGAGCAATTTTGGCAGAATCTCAGCGCAGAAAAAGACTCAACTTCTGATATTAGCGTAACCGAATTAGGTTTAGATCCTAGCATATTCTACGATAAAACCAAAGGCAAACCGGAAAAATTCTACTTTTTAAAAGGTGGATTTATCCGTAACTTTGACTTTAACCCCAACGAATATAATTTACCTGGGGAATTTGTCCAAAGTCTGGACAATACTTTTAAATGGTCACTGTATGCAGCTAAACAAGCAATTATTAACAGTGGCTATTGGGGAAATCAATCTGCACTCTCTGAATGTGGCGTAATTTTAGGAACTCTCGCTTTACCAACTAAAGCATCAAATCAATTGTTTGCCCCTATTTATCAGCAAACAATAGAACCTGCAATTAGTGAACTTTTACAGGAAAAAGATTTCCGTTTAGGTGGTACATTAACCGCTGCTAAAGCATCACCCTATAATGCAATGGTTTCCGGTTTACCTGCTGCCATAATTTCCCGCGCTTTTAATCTTTCTGGAACTCATTTTTGTATAGATGCTGCCTGTTCATCATCATTTTATGCCATTAAATTAGCATCCCATTATCTGCAATCAAGTAAAGCAGATTTAATGTTAGCTGGTGCTATTAGTTGTTCAGATCCGTTGTTTTTAAGAATGTTATTTTCAGGTATTCAAGGATATCCAGAAAATGGCATTAGTCGCCCTCTTGATAAGTCATCACGGGGTTTAATTACGTCCGAAGGCATTGGGATGTTAATGTTAAAAAGATATGGTGATGCTGTCAGAGATGGGGACAAAATTTTAGCAACAATCTGCGGTAATGGTTTATCTAATGATGGCAAAGGTAAACATCTTTTAAGTCCTAATGCTCAAGGGCAAATGACAGCCTATCAAAGAGCTTATGACGAAGCAAAACTTAACCCCCAAGAAATAGATTATTTAGAGTGTCATGCAACCGGCACTCTCTTAGGAGATACCACCGAATCTAACTCTATTGAAGGATTTTTTGGCGCGAAAAATGCCAAACCCTTAGTAGGTTCAACTAAAAATAATATCGGTCATTTACTCGTTGCTGCCGGCATGGTGGGGATTACAAAAACGATTTTAGGAATGTCTAATAATGTCATCCCTGCAACTATTAATGTCAGTGAGCCGATGGGTTCTGAAAATAATGTGATATCGCCTCAAAACATTGTCAGAACCGCCACACCGTGGCCGAGTAAAGAAACTAAGCGTGTAGCTTTGAGTGCATTTGGATTTGGTGGAACAAACTCTCATTTAATTATTGAGCATAATTCTTGAGCAAGGGGAAGTCAGATAATGAATAATCAAGAAAGAATGAACGCGCAAATGGCTGCAAAAATGGCGATTGTGGGCATGGATGCCTTTTTTGGGGAATGTGATGGTTTAGATGCCTTTGAGGGCAGTATTTACGACGGAAAACAACATTTTATTCCCTTACCTGAAAAAAGATGGCATGGGATTAATGAACAAGAAAAATTATTGCAAGGTTACGGTTTAGAAGCAGGAACAGTACCCAACGGTGCATACATTAAAGATTTTGAAATTGACACATTAGCTTACAAAATTCCGCCCAACGAAGTTGAAAAACTCAACCCGCAGCAAACTTTACTATTAAAAGTGTGCGATCGCGCCCTCAAAGATGGTAACATTCAACCTAATAGTAATGTCGCTGTCATTATCGCCGCTGATATAGAATTATCTGTACATCAATTACAACAACGGTGGAATTCTTCTTGGCAATTAAAAGATGGTTTGAATGCTGCGGAAATTGCCTTACCACCAGAAAAAATCACCCAACTAGAAAACATAGTAAAAGATAGCATTCACCATCAAGTTGATATTGGCGAATATCTCAGTTATGTCGGCAATATCATGGCCAGTCGAGTTTCTTCTTTGTGGAATTTCTCTGGTCCATCCTTCACTATTAACGCCGTAGAAACTGCCACTTTTAAAGCTTTAGAATTAGCAGAAATGCTATTAGCAACTCACGAAGTTGAAGCAGTAGTTGTAGGTGCTGTTGACTTAGCTGGGGGTGTAGAAAATGTCTTCCTGAGAAGTCAATTTGGTAAACTAAATACAGGCATAAATACCCTCAGTTTTGACCAAAATGCAGACGGTTGGAATGTGGGAGAAGGTGCAGGTGCGGTAGTTTTGCAGAGACATGATACCGCATTGCAAAACAATCAACGCATCTATGCAGTCATTGATGGTTTAAGTATTGGTCAATCTCCTGCAATGGCGATAAATGCAGATACCATCAATCAAGTCTGCAAACAAGCATTAAAACAAGCCTGCATCCAACCCCAAGAGGTCAATTACTTAGAAGTCTGCGGTAGTGGCATACCCCAAGAGGACGAAGCAGAAATTCAGGGTATGCTGCAAGCTTATCCTTCGGTGGGAGATGGTTTACACTGTGCCATTGGTAGCGTCAAAGCTAATATTGGTCATACTTTCGTGGCTTCTGGTATTGCCAGTTTAATCAAAACTGCCCTGAGTCTTTACTATAAATATATACCAGCAACCCCCAACTGGTCAGGTGTGAAAACACCGCAAGTATGGGAAGGAAGCCCCTTTTATGTTGCTACCGAGTCTCGACCTTGGTTTTTACAAAAAGAGGTCAAATGTCGAATTTCTGCTATTAACAGTATTGGTTGTGACGGTTCTTTTGCTCACGTTATTTTATCAGAAGAAACCCAACAGGAAGAACGCAATAGCAGATATTTAGAATCACGCCCCTATCATCTTTTTCCTATCAATGGAAATGATGAAACTAGCTTATTAACTGCGTTAAATAACCTAGAAAAAACCATTGAAACTGCTGAATGTTTGAAAACCACAGCCAGTCAAACATTTATCAATTTTCAACAACAACCTAACGCCAATTATACCTTATCTATCACCGGACGCAACCACAAAGAACTCCTCAAAGAAATCAATTCTGCCAAAAAAGGTGTAACCAATGCCTTTGTAAATGGCAAAGATTGGGTGACACCCATTGGTAGTTATTTTACACCCAAACCATTAGGAAAAAATGGCGAAATTGCCTTTGTTTATCCTGCGGCTGTTAACACTTATGTAGGAATTGGACGGACATTATTCCGACTATTTCCTAAAGCCTTTGATGACGTAATTGTTAAAAGTTTGTACAAACGGGCAGCCGATGTTGAAAAATTAGTATTTCCCAGAAGTCTGAAAAAACTAACTACCAGAGAACTAGAAACACTAGAAAAGAAATTGTTAGATGATTCTCTGGCTATGTTTGAAGCAGAAATGCTCTTTACGAGATTCATCACCACAATTATTAGCGATGACTTCCAAATTAAACCCAAATATATCTTTGGTTATAGCTTAGGTGAAACCAGTATGATGGTTGCCCAAGGAGTTTGGAGCAACTTCTATCAAGGAAGTAACACCTTCAACTCATCATCATTATTTGGTGATAGATTATCAGGACAAAAAAATGCAGTCAGAGAGTATTGGGGACTACCAAAAAATTCTGCAAATCATGATAATAATTTGTGGAGTAACTACGTTTTAATGTCTACACCTGACCAAGTTAGAGAAGTTTTAAAAGGTGAAAATCGTGTCTACCTCACCCAAATTAATACACGAGAAGAAGTATTAATTGCCGGTGAACCAGCAGCGTGTGAAAGAGTGATCAAAAAATTAGGATGTAACGCTTTTCCTGCACCTTTTGACCACGTTATTCACGCTCCAGCGATGCAGTCAGAATACCCAGAACTATTCCGACTCAACAACTTACCAGCACAAAAAATTTCCGGAGTTACCTGTTATTCTGCGGCAGAATATCAACCAATTACCTTAGAAAGTGAAGTAATTGCCCATAATATCGCCAAAGGATTATGTCAGGAATTAGACTTTCCTCGCTTAGTCAATCGAGTTTATCAAGACGGTGCAAAAGTATTTATTGAAGCTGGTGCTGGTGGTATTTGTTCACGGTGGATAGATAAAATTCTCAGCAACCAAGAACACATTAACGTATCCTTAAATCGTCGTGGCTTAGATGACCATACATCAATAGTCAAGGCATTAGCAAAACTGCTCAGTCATGGAGTTAAATTAGATATTTCTCCCCTGTATAACCTCTCCCTAGCAACCACCAAACAAAACAAAGCAACATTGAGAAAAGTAACACTAGGTGGCAACTCTATCACCGCCGAAATTTTAAAAGCAGAAAACCGCCAACTGTTCCAAAAAGATACACATCAAAAACCGGAATCAAACACCAATTATCGAGAGTATAAAATCATTAACTCTCTCAAACCATCTTACCAAATTCAACCCCAAGACATTTACCCAGAACCAGAAAAAACGGCCATAAAACCGCTCATGGATAACCGTTTTCAACCCCAAGAAGCATTAAACTTTTCAGAATTAACCTGCACTCAAAAACCCACACCTAAAAAATTACCTTGTAAAATTCACATGAACGATTTAAAAATAGCTCAGTATCAAAAACTGACCAATAACAACTCCAAATTAACAAAAGCACACACCAGCTTTTTAGAAGCTAGAAAAGACTTCAGCCAACAAATGAGCGAAATTATCAAACTGCAATTAGCTTGCGCTCAAAACTTACTGCAACAGGAAAAATAATAGTTAGCATTCAGCTATCAGTAAGATGGTAGAAATTAATCCTATCCTACTGTTAGAATACCTGAATTTTGAATAACTAACCGCAGAGGCGCAGAGAACGCAGAGAAAAAAATTAATGCTTTATTCTCTTCCTTTCTTCCTTTCTTCCTTTGCCTCTTTGCTCTTTAGCATCTTTGCGCGAAACAAAATCTTTGTAAGCAAAATGTTGGGTTTCCTTTCGTCAACCCAACCTACTAAAAACCTTGATAACTTGAGGAAATAACTACCGTGACAACATTTAATACGGTACTCAACAAACCCAACAACGGACTTACCTTCTCCCACATTTCCCAACATCAAACCCAAGCTTGGAGAGGTTCATTAGATTATATTGCCTTTGAACAAAACGCCATCAAACAAAAACTACTCACCCTAGAAAAACCCTGTCATATAGTCAAAATAGCAGGTAACATTGGCGTAACCAACGACGGATATTTAACACCTGCTAACAACGGTGCATCCGAACAAGCAGAACTATTAATATCATTACCAGCATTAGAACTGCAACAATTTGGCGATCGCTCTTTCCTCTCCACCTATAATGTAAAATATGCCTACATGACTGGTGCAATGGCTGGGGGAATAGCATCCGAAGAAATGGTCATTGCACTAGGAAAACAACAACTTTTAGGTTCATTTGGTGCAGGTGGTTTACCTCCAGAACGCCTAGAAACAGCCATTCAAAACATCCAAACTGCCCTACCCAATGGACCTTATGCTTTTAATTTAATTCACAGTCCCAACGAACCAGCAATAGAACGTCGCGCCGTAGAATTATACTTAAAATATGGCGTTACCACTGTCGAAGCATCAGCATTTTTAGACTTAACTCCTAACATTGTTTATTATCGCATTGCCGGATTAAGTTTAAATTCTAATCATCAAATTGAAATCAAAAATAAAGTCATTGCCAAAATTTCTCGGCGTGAAGTTGCTACCAAATTTATGCAGCCACCCCCAGAAAAAATGGTTAAAGAATTACTTGCCCAAGGATTAATTACCGAACTGCAAGCAAATTTAGCCAGCAAAGTTTCAATGGCTGATGATATTACCGTAGAAGCTGATTCTGGCGGTCATACAGATAATCGTCCCCTCGTATGTTTACTACCTTCAATTATTAGTTTGCGGGACGAAATTCAAGGTAAATATAATTACGAAAAACCCATTAGAGTGGGAGTAGCAGGAGGCATTGGTACACCAGAATCCGCCCTAGCTGCATTTATGATGGGTGCGGCTTATATAGTCACTGGTTCTATCAATCAATCTTGCATAGAATCGGGAGCTTGTGAATACACCAAAAAGTTATTAGCACAAGCAGAAATGGCAGATATGATGATGGCTCCTGCTGCTGATATGTTTGAAATGGGAGTCAAATTACAGGTCTTAAAACGGGGAACAATGTTTCCCATGCGGGCGCAAAAACTATATGAATTATACCGCAGTTATGACTCAATTGAAGATATTCCCCAAGCAGAAAGAGAGAAGTTAGAAAAACAAATCTTCCGTAAAACTATCGCCGAAGTTTGGGAAGGAACAGCCGCTTATTTATCACAGAAAAACCCGGAAAAATTAGGTAAAGCTGTTAATAACCCTAAATTAAAAATGGCTTTAATTTTTCGTTGGTATTTAGGTTTATCTTCTCGTTGGTCAAGTAGCGGCGAAAAAGGTCGAGAAGTAGATTATCAAATTTGGTGCGGTCCTGCAATGGGCAGTTTTAACGACTGGGTAAAAGGTTCTTATTTAGCAGCACCTCAAAACCGTCATGTTGTTGATGTCGCCAATCACATTATGTTAGGAACTGCCTTTTTATATCGTATTCAAAACCTAAAATTCCAAGGTTTGCAACTTCCCAGTTTTTACAGTCAATATCAACCTCTTAACTCTAAATTGGAGATGTAAACATGAGTTTAACAACTACTTATAATGCTGCTCAAATTCAAGATTTTATGGTGTCTAACTTAGCAGAAGTGCTAGGGACAACACCAGAAGAAATTGACGTTCAAGAACATCTAGAAAATTATGGTTTGGATTCTGCCCAAGCTATGATTGTTATTAGTAAATTAGAAAATTTACTAGGTTTTAAACCCTCTCCGGTTTTATTGTGGCATTATCCCACCATCGCTGCGCTTTCTCAACGTTTATCAGAAGAAAATCCCGAAAATGCCCAGTTAGAAAACTCCAGCAATGGTACTGTTAATAATGTCAATATTCCTGTACCATTTTTAGATTTAGGTGTGGAAGTGGTACTAGATCCCACTATTCAACCAGTGGGTAATAATGCGATTGCTGTTACCAATCCTAAAAACATCTTTTTAACAGGGGGGACTGGTTATTTAGGGGCGTTTATTATTAAGGAACTTCTAACAGAAACCCCAGCAACTATTTATTGTTTGGTACGTGCTGCTGATGTTGCCGAAGCTAAGAGCAAATTAATCAAAAATCTCCAACAGTATGCCATTTGGGATGATCAATATAGTGAGCGTTTAATACCTATTGTTGGTGATTTATCGTTACCACTTTTAGGCATTAGTGCAGAACAATTTGAAAATTTAGCTGCCAATATTGACACCATTTATCATAGTGGTGCTTTGCTGAATTATGTTTATCCTTATTCGGCATTAAAAGCAGCAAACGTATTAGGAACTCAGGAAGTTTTAAGGTTAGCTTGCAAAACCAAAGTTAAACCTGTACATTACGTTTCTAGCGTTGCTGTTTTTGAATCTACCGCTTACGCTGGTAAGGTAGTTAAAGAACAAGATAGCTTTGATGATTGGCAAGGTATTTTCTTAGGTTATTCTCAAACAAAATGGGTAGCTGAGAAGTTAGTTAAAATTGCTGGTGACAGAGGATTACCGATTACAATCTACAGACCACCTTTAATTGCTGGAGATAGCCAAACTGGGATTTGTAACACCCATGATTTTATCAATTTAATGATTAAAGGTTGTCTACAAATGGGATGTTTTCCCGATGTAGATTATATGTTGGATATGTCCCCTGTAGACTATGTAAGTAAAGCAGTAGTTTACTTATCTAGACAGGAAAAATCCATTGGTCAAGCTTTCCATTTGCAACATCCCCAACCCGCTTCTTTAAAATCATTGGTGGAATGGATACGCACCTTTGGCTTTAAATTAGAAATGATTCCCTACGAACAATGGCAAAATGAATTAATCAATAATGTCACTGACCAAGAGAATCCATTATACACCCTGAAACCCTTTTTATTAGAGCGTTGGTCTGATGAACAAATCACCATTCCTGATTTGTATTTGCAAGCAAGAAGACCAATTATTAGCTGTGAAGAAACCCTGGAAGCATTGAAAGGAAGTTCTATTGTTTGTCCGCAAATTGACTCACAATTATTAATCACTTACACTTCCTATTTAATGCAAACAGGTTTCCTGACTCTCGCATAATTATAGTCTTAAAAAAGTAGGGTGGGCATTCCCCACCTTACAATCTAATAATTTTAGGTGAATAACACCAGTTTATAATATGAACATCAAAGGTCAATTACAGTGTAAAGAAACTGCTCTTATTACTGGAGCAGCAAGTGGAATTGGCTACCAATTAGCCTGTATATTTGCCTCTGAGAATTACAATCTAGTCCTAGTAGATAGAAACGAAATCAAACTTTTAGAAATCGCTATTGATTTCAAGGAGAAATTTAATATTCTTGTCAAAACTATTGTTAAAGATTTATCTATACATACTTCTCCCAACGAAATTTTTACAGAATTGCAACAAGATAATATTCAAGTTGATGTACTTGTGAATAATGCCGGATTTGGTACTTATGGTTTTTTTAATGAAACCAGCTTGAATCATGAATTAGAAATGTTGCAGGTTAACTTAGTTTGTTTGACTCATTTAACTAAGTTATTTCTCAAAAATATGGTTAAGCAAGGTAGGGGGAAAATATTAAATGTTGCTTCTGCTGCTGCTTTTCAACCTGGTCCTTTAATGGCGGTTTATTTTGCCACTAAAGCTTATGTTTTATCCTTTTCTGAAGCTATTGCTAATGAGTTAGAAGGTACAGGTGTAACAGTAACTGTTTTGTGTCCAGGTTCAACTGTATCTGCATTTCATGAACGCACAGGAATGGCAGATTCTAAATTGTTGAAAGGTCAAAAAATGATGGATGCTCAAACTGTGGCTTTGATGGGATATGATGCCTTAATGCGCGGTCAAACTATAGTTATTCCCGGACTTTTAAATCAAATTCTGGCGAAAAGTGTCAGATTTTTTCCTCGAAAGATGGTGACAAAAATTGTTAGAAGTATGCAAGAAAATAACTAATATTCAGTTCGATTAAATACTTCAGGACTTACGCAAAACAGAACGAAAGTCATGGATAGGGAACAGGGGGAAGATGGGGAGGTAAATAACCCTATCACCAATAACCAGTCACCAATCACCTAAAATTACCACAGACTTTGATTGCTGTGATATTATAAGAGACTGCTGCATACATTTAGCGAAAATCGAAGTTTAATCAATCATGGCTCTCACGCAACAGCGCAAACAAGAAATTCTCTCTGGCTTCCAAGTACACGAAACCGATACCGGATCTGCGGATGTCCAAATCGCTATGTTGACTGATCGTATTAACCGCCTCAGCCAACACCTGCAAGCTAACAAAAAAGATCACTCCTCCCGCCGAGGACTATTAAAGATGATCGGACAGCGCAAGCGTCTTTTAGCTTATGTTCTCAAAAACGACCGGGAAAAGTATCAGGCTTTGATTTCTCGCCTGGGCATTCGTGGTTAGGAATTATTGCTTATGTCTGCTGAAGGATCAGAACGCAGTAATTTACCTTTTGAGCCAAATAAAAAGCGTCAAAAACCTGTAAAAACTAAAACTCAACCGATAGTAAAAACACAGGAATCTAATCAAAAGTCGCCACAGCAACCACCTTACACGAAAGAGGAAATGGCGATTCCTGAAGTGGTCAGCCAGCGGATGATCCGCAGAGTCGCTGCATTTTGTGGGATACCTACGGCTTTAGGTATTACTACTCTGGTGGTCAGCTATTTGTTGGTCAGTTACGCTCATGTCCAATTACCTCCCATCGCAGTATTATTGGTGAATATGGGATTATTTGGGTTAGGGGTTTTAGGCATAACCTACGGTGTACTTTCCGCCTCTTGGGATGTAGAAAGACCTGGTACTTTACTAGGTTTTGGTGAATTTAGTACCAATTGGGGCAGAATGGTCGAAGGTTGGCGAGAAACACGCAAAAAGAACGTCTGATCAACGGCGCTCAGGTATCTTGAGATAACTGCCATATTGGGTAAATTAGGAAATGACTCTTATCTGATTTATACCCAATATGCAGACAAAGTACCTGGCGCTACATTTTTTATATATCTTCTCGCTTAATTATTTAGTAATTCCAGTAGCCAAAAATTAAATCAACATTCCTGACTCGGTAAATATTTGACTCAAAGTTTACTCAAAAATACAGGGATTTTAAAATGATTGTTGTAATGAAAGTCGGCTCCCCACAGTCAGAAATAGATCGTTTAACTCAAGAATTAGCTGACTGGGGTTTAACACCAGAAAAAATCATTGGCAAACATAAAGTAGTAATAGGTTTAGTAGGTGAAACGGCGGATTTAGATCCCCTGCAAATTCAAGAACTCAGTCAATGGATCGAACAAGTTTTACGGGTGGAAGTACCCTATAAACGCGCTAGTCGTCAGTTCCGCCACGGTGAAGCTTCTGAGGTGGTGGTAAATACTCCCGATGGGCCTGTAATTTTTGGTGAACATCATCCTTTAGTTGTGGTTGCTGGACCATGTTCGGTGGAAAATGAAACCATGATTGTGGAAACTGCACAGCGGGTTAAAGCGGCTGGTGCTAAGTTCCTGCGTGGTGGTGCATACAAACCCCGAACTTCACCCTATGCTTTCCAAGGTCACGGTGAAAGTGCTTTGGAGTTGTTAGCAAAGGCGCGGGAAGTCAGTGGACTGGGAATCATTACTGAGGTGATGGACGCTGGAGATTTGGAAAAAATCGCCGAAGTTGCTGATGTGATTCAGGTAGGGGCGAGAAATATGCAAAATTTCTCTCTCTTAAAACAAGTAGGGGCGCAATCTAAGCCAGTGCTTTTAAAACGGGGAATGGCAGCAACTATTGAAGATTGGTTAATGGCCGCTGAGTATATTTTGGCTGCTGGTAATCCGAATGTGATTTTGTGTGAACGGGGAATTAGAACTTTTGACCGTCAGTATACGCGCAATACTTTAGATTTATCTGTTGTGCCGGTGTTAAGAAAACTGACTCACCTACCGATTATGATTGATCCTAGTCATGGTGTGGGTTGGGCTGAGTTTGTACCTGCAATGGCAATGGCAGCGATCGCAGCTGGTACAGATTCTTTAATGATTGAAGTTCACCCCAACCCAGCCAAGGCTTTATCCGATGGACCCCAATCTTTAACACCAGACAGCTTTGATCAACTCATGTCAGAATTAGCAGTTATTGGTAAAGCCGTCGGTCGTTGGCCACAACCTGCATTGGCAATTGTGTAATATAACAGGTGACAGGTGACAGGTGACAGTAGAGATGAGGAGATGGGGAGATGCTCACAGGGATAGGTTTTTAATATTATCTGTTGAGGCAGGACCTGGAAGACAAGGAGGGAAAGTAGACAAGGAAGATTTTCTACAAAACAAGGTCTGTTTAGCCTCAGTTTTTGTTACCAATTGTACATTCTTGTTACGTATTTCCTCCCTTGTCACCTTGTCTGCCTTGTCCTCCAAGTCTTGCCCTCACGACAATGTAAAATACCTACCCTTGTGAGGGGAGATGGGAAGAAATATTTACCTCCTGCCTCCTGCCTCCTGCCTCCTGCCTCCTATAAATTATCTTCTTCTTCTGCTACCAAAACCGGCTGAACGGCTACCAGAAGAACGGCCACTGCCAAAACTACTACCAGAATTACGGCGAGTAGAACTGGAATTACCAGAAGGACGGAGATTACTGCTACCAAAACCTGAACCTGTTGCTCTATTACCTGTATTCGTGCGGGTTGTGGTAGAAGTAGAACCCCCTGTGTTTCTGATCGAACCTGTAGTGCGGAAAGCTGTACGATTTCTTACGGCTGCGGGTGGTTCATTATACCGAGAACGATAACTGGAAACGGCTGCATCATAGCTAGAACCATATCCACCATAACCGGTCATAATTCCACCGGGCTGATAAACGGGAGGTACATAATATTGAGGTCTAAATAACAGACTACCAATAGCTTGACCTGCTATGTTACCAGCTAAAGCTCCAGCAAAAGGTGTCCAGAAGTTAGATTCTTGACGTACAATTACGGTTTCTTGTTGTCCGGTTTGGGGATTGGTTTTGGTTTCGGTGACGTTGTGAACGTACTCAATTTTAAAGTCTTCTGTCAGATATAAGGCTGGCTGACCATTTTCTACTTTGAGATAGGTTTTTTTACCTGCTTTGAGTTCTTCATCTGTCAACCGAGCCATTTGTAACTTTTCTGTGCTAAAGGTAGGCGGCTGACTACCAAGTAAAAACAGCGTATACTCCCCATTAGCATCATTGTAAGTAGCCTGTTGTACGTCGTACCGTCCATCATTTAATTTGGTGGGGGTTGCACTTTGGCTGCTACTTTGGCTACTACTTTGGCTACTACTTTGAGTAGAAGATGTAGTTTGGTTTCCTCCCCCACAGGCGACACTTGTCAAGCACAAACTTAGTGCTAAACAAAAAATTGTTAGTTTACGCATTATAGTCCTGATCATTAGATAATTGTCCTTATGTGTTAGTTATCATTGTCGATGTTAGGTGTGATAACTAAAGAGTAACAACAAGTTACAATGGGATCAATTCTGGAAAATACTGCAACAATTGATCGTTTGTGAGTTCGTCTCCTAGCTGGGCTGGTGAGAAATGCACTTGGATAGCTCGGAGTTTATGGTTGTAGTGTAAGTTGATGAAAGCTTTCAATCCTTCTTTTAAGGCTTGGATGTTGGAAAGGTCTGTTTCTAATTCTGGTACTTCTCCTTCATAAGCCACTGTCACCATGATGACTACGTTGCGCGTTACAGGAATAGATAAAGGTTGATCGAAACCAGAGGAAGAACTAATATCAAATTCAGCGCCGTATCTTTGGGCGCAGTCGGTAAATAATTCATTGACATAATCTCCCGCTTCTCCTTCATTCCAAAAAACATCTCCTTCATTAGCTGCTGAAAGCCAGTATTGATCGTATCTGAGCAAAGTTTCACAAATTTCTACTAATCCTTCGCCCAAAACTTCTAAATCACCGTCAGCTTCAATCGCTTCTCTTGCGGCGCGGTTTAAAACTCCTAAAATTGGTGCTACTTCACTGCCGGCTAAATGCACAAATAGACGACAAACTACATAGCGAGTTCTACCCATCATTTTATTAAAAAAATTGCTCATTTTTCTTCTCCATATAATTTTCTTAGTTATAGCAGGAGTCAGAAATACAGATAATATTTCAAAGTTTAGTTGTTAAAGGCAAAAATGAAAATTGGTATTTTAGGACTGGGACTGATAGGCGGTTCATTAGGTTTTGATTTACGTTCCCAAGGACATTATGTTTTAGGAGTTAGCCGTCGTGAATCAACCTGTCAAAAAGCTGTTGATATTGGCAGTGTCGATCAAGCATCAATTGATTTGAGTTTGTTAGCTAGTGCTGAAGTTGTGTTTATTTGTACTCCTATAGGACTGATTGTGCCTCAAGTTGAACAGTTGGTTGCTCATTTGCCTGAGACTACTATTGTAACTGATGTAGGTTCAGTAAAAGCACCTATAGTCAATGCAATTTCTCCTCTATGGAAGAATTTTATTGGCGGTCATCCTATGGCGGGAAATACAGATGTGGGTATAGAGGCCGCACAGCGCAATTTATTTGTGAATCGACCTTATGTACTCACACCAATAGAAACAACCCCAACTACTGCCATTACTGTTTTAGAGGAAATTGTGCGATCGCTTGGTTCTATTATCTATCATTGTCAGCCAGAAAAACACGACCGGGCTGTGAGTTGGATTTCCCATTTACCTGTGATGGTTAGCGCCTCTTTGATGGCTGCTTGTTTGGGTGAAACCGATCCAGAAATTTTTCAATTAGCCCAAAACCTTGCTAGTTCAGGATTTCGAGATACCAGCCGCGTTGGTGCTGGTAATCCAGAATTAGGGGTGATGATGGCGCAATATAATCGTCAAGCATTAATCAATTCACTACATCAATATCGTCAAAACCTCGACATATTTATTAACGTGATTGAACAGGAAAACTGGGAAGTTTTAGAGCAAAAGCTCAAGTTAAATCAACAAAATCGTCCTAAATTTGTGGAATAGATAATATCCTGAATTATGTACGGGTTTAGCATTACTAAACCCCTACTGACTCCTGATTACTTTACGGGTTTTATAAATGTCAAATTTATGTAATTTTGTTGCTTGTTGAGATAATTTGAATTTTATCAGAATCAGGATGTCCAGGATTTGAGGATTTACAGGATAATAACGCAGATAAACGCAGATAAACGCAGATAATAAAATCTTTTCAATCAACCATAATATTAATTATTGAGATATATCCTGAATAAAGAATTTACCTTAAATTTCACTTTCTCTTCTATTAACACCTTTTCCACCAAACACCGACGATTTAAAGACTGTAAAACTTTGATAAATCTAGCATTTGATAATTCCAAATCAGTAGGTTTTTGAAGAATATCTATCGGTTCATTTTGTCTTGCTAACCAGTTAATTACATGATATTCTAATTCTGATAAACGTTCTAAATGATTTTCTAATAGTGCTTCTATATCTCCTAAAAATACCTCATCTTCATCTATTAAACATTGGTAAACTTGACCATTAAATAATTCTTTAATCGCTAATGTGATAATATTTAACCAACCAGGATGACCTTGATAGAGTGTGATTAATTCTTCCCATTTTTCATCATCTTTTAAATCTTTTTCTTGGAATATTGCTTTAGCATCTTCTCCTAAACCTTGCAGATGTAATGTTTTTGTATGTTGGTTTTCATTTTCTAAGGTTTCGATATCTGCGGGTTTTTCCCAACTGATTAAAATTACACAACTTTGATGATATGAATTTGCAATTTGTTGGAAAAATTTACTAGAATCTTTGTATTCTGTTAAATATTGACCTGGGAAGTTACCAAATTGAAAAATATTCTCTAGGTCATCCATGATCACTAAACAACGAGATGATTTAAAATAATCTAGGATTTCAGGTAATGGTTTTGATAGGGATTAACAAAGGAATTGTTTAAGTTCGTTTTTAACAGTTATCAGTTTAGGAAGATTATCAAGACTGCGATAAATAATATAATCAAATTGTGTGGTAATTTCTGAGATTAATTTCAGTGTTAAGGCGGTTTTACCAATTCCACTTAATCCGTAAATTGTGATTAGTCTAGTGTGATTTTCTAATATCCATTGTTTGAGAGTGGCAATTTCTGAAGTGCGTCCATATTTATAGTTTAATTCTGGTGCTTTTGTAAGGTCAATTATTGGGGTTTGGTTTTGCGAAGAAGATGATTGATTTTGTATATCTTCTAAAGATTGGGAGTTTTCTCTACAGATATTGATACGGCTTTTATTTATATTAGGCTTACTAATAATCAATGAAGAATTACCATAATTGTAGATAGTAGATGCAGCTTGATTTTCTAAAATAGAATGAACATTACTTTGTTTAATATCTTCTTTAAAAACCTCAGATAGAAGTTTCCATAATTTTGATGGACAAATACCAGAATCAGGTTATCATTCTTCTAATATTCAACTACCACAACAACAGTTTCCCCAAGGACAAATCAAACCTGCACCTTCAGCCAAAAATGATGTTGTCACACTTTTAAAGTTAGCTCAAAGTAAAGGTGGTAGTATATCACTCACTGATGCAGTGATTGAACTTGGTCAACCTACTTCAGAAGTGCGCTCAATTTTAGAAACTATTTGTACTGATGGACTCATGGAAATTACCAACGATAAATCCACAGGAGCAATAATTTACAAATTACTATAAGTATAGTAGGGTGGGTTAATGAGGGCGTAACCCACAACAGTAAATTCTTAAATCCTGGATATCCTGATTCAGACAAAATACTAGATCCCGGACTTCTTAAAGAAGTCCGGGATATGAAGTATGTGGGTATTAATAAATTCAACATCCTGAAAATCCTGAAATCCTGGATATCCTGATTCAGACAAATTGATAAAATGAATAATCAGATTTACAAACCTAGAGGAATACGATCATCACCTTTCTCTAAAACCAGACGAAACCCACAAGATTGAACTATTTGCAAAAACTTACTAAAGTTAATATCATTTTTCTTTCCAGAACAAATATCTTGAATAACAGCAGGAGAAAGATTAACTTCTTTAGCTAATTGTTCAATAGAAATATGATCATTTTCCATGATAGAAACTAAAAATTCAGATAGTAAAAACTCCTGATATCCTGATGCAAACTTAGCTTGAAAATCATCATCTTGCATCATTCTATCAAAAGTTGATAACTGTTCATTCTTCTTCATAATATTTTCCTTCCTCATGACGTTGAATAAAAGCATTCATATATTGTATAGCTTTCTCTTTTTGATTGTTGGGTAGTTTTTGTGTTTTTTTCTGAAAAGCATTAGTGACAATAATTTTTTTACCAGTAAAAAAGAAACATAAAAATCTATCTGGTTGTGGTTTAAAAGCGTAAATTTTATCTCCTTCATTACGAAATTGCTCTTTATTACTTATTTTGCCAAAATCACCAATTCTTTTCACTAAAAATAAAAATTTTAATTGTTGTTGTTCGGATAGTTGATTAAAATACTCCAGAGCTTCACTTTTACCATGTTCATCAAAATACCACTCCAACTGAAAAACTGAACCAACATAAATTATATATTCTTTATTCATATAGCTGTAGCCAGAATTATTATGAAATTATTAATCCTTAACAACTGATAATAGCAAGGGTTTCACTCTAGCCTTCTGCTATAGCTCATGATTATAGCATATCTGTTTACAAATTAATCAAAGCAACTCAAATAGCATTTTATCAAAAAACACATCCTAAAAATCCTTAAATCCTGGACATTATCTCGACTTACTTCGACTGCGCTCAGTACAGGTCGCTCGATAACCACCTGATTCTGACAAAATCACATCCTGAAAATCCTAATTCAAACAATTATTATCAAACACCCTTCACCCTAATCAAACCCCGATCAAAAACACGATTATTAGTACCAATACCACTCACCTCAATTCTATCTGCATACACATCATAAGCAGCAAAACTCAAATTACTTGTAGAATATTCAGTCCACTCAGAACGACCCACAGAACGATTTCCCGCACCCGCACCACAAGTTAAATAAGTTGTACCATTAATAGAACGAGTGCGTTCATAATGATGTTCATGACCATTAATATAAAGTTGCACACCGTACTTTTGAAATAAAGGAGTAAACGTCTTAATAAAATTCGCATTACTCCCATAAACACCAGAAGCATAAATCTGATGATGACCAAATACAATCTTCCAAGCAGCTTTACTTAAACTCAATTCTTTATCTAACCAAATTAGCTGATTTTTCCAGTCAGCATTCCCATTAGTATCTAAACCAAAAAACTGTACATTATCCCTAATAAATGTATAGTACCTTCCCTGCATATTGAACCCAGGATAATTTACCTGTGGAACACCATTATCAGTTCTAATATCGTGATTACCTAAACAAGCATGAAATTTCACACCTTTTTTCAACAAAGGTTGATAAGGACGTTCAAAAACTGCCCCTATTTTCTCAATTTCCCCATTGTTATAAATATTATCACCAGCTAAAATAACTAAATTATAGGGATTTTTTTGATGATAAAAATTCATCGCCCTAGCAACAGCATACTGTCCTTTAGCACCTGTTCCCGTATCCGCAACCGACACAAACCGCAATAACAAATCTTTTTGGTTGGAATTTGCAGCTATAGCAGTTTCTAAAAAAGGATTTTTAAGATTTTTATTCACAAACTTACCAGCAAACAAACCCGAAAACAACCCACTCAGACCACCTAAAACTAAAAATTCCCGACGTTTCATATTTATAAATCAATAAATCAACAAATCAACATCAATTATATGTCACAAGATAGAAAACGCAAACCCAGAAAAGAACAAAAAACTCCACCTGCTCCACAACCTTACCAAAAAAATCAACCAATTTGGAAAACAGCAATAATTCAATTTCTCCGAGGAACAATAGGAATTTTAGAAAATACAGTAGTCAAACTAGAAACAGAACCACCTCCAACTACTGAAAAAAAACCTAATCTTTTAGCAAGGGTTTTATTAGCATGGGATAAATTTTTACAAACATTCCGCTTGTTTTTACCATCCAAAGTTGCTAATAATGTATCAGATTTTACCTTAAACGCAATTTTTGCTATTTTTGCAGTGGTGATAGTCGGGGTTACAGCAACTTTCTTGACTCCCAAACCTACTCAAGTAGCAACCATTCCCCCAGATATTCCTTTAGTTGCAGAAGTTCCCACACCCAAACCTATCCCAGAACCTACACCCGAACCTATCCCAGAACCTACACCCGAACCTATCCCAGAACCTACACCAGAACCCACACCCGAACCAGAACCCACACCAGAACCTATCCCAGAACCTACACTAGAACCTACCCCCGAACCTACACCAGAACCAACACCCGAACCCACACCAGAACCAACACCAGAACCAGAAGCAGTACAATTAACACCAGAACAAGCTTTAATAGCAGCAATAGAACAGCAACTTGCGGAAATTACCGTTATCTCCGTACAAACCAAAGAAGATGAAAATATTTCTATTAATCTGATAAAATTAGTCCAAGCTAATTTTCGCACCAGCGACTTAACCATAAGAATTAGTGATGATTGGTACACCTTAGAACCATCACAACAGCAACAATTAGCAGCGGATATATTAAAACGCTCTCAAGAACTAGATTTTACACATTTACAACTTGTTGATGCTGAAAATAAATTAATTGCACGTAGTCCCGTTGTGGGTAATGAAATGATCATGTTTAGTAAACATTCATGAATCAGGATTCATTACTAGCAAAATTTGTAGTTAAAAGTAACCATTGTGAAATTTGCATCTTATGAGATAAAATAGGTAATTTATCAGTTGAAAGACTCCTCTTTTAAATATGACCAAAACTTACACCGTCGAAATTAACCACCAAGGCACAATTTATAATTTGCAAGTTCCTGACAATGAAACCATCTTAGCTGTTGCAGAAACAAAACTTTTAGAGTTACCAGCTTCCTGTCATGCTGGAGTTTGTACAACTTGTGCTGCTTTGATCACTGAAGGAAGCGTAGATCAATCTGAGGGAATGGGTGTAAGTCCAGAATTGCAAAAACAAGGTTATGCTTTACTTTGTGTAGCTAAACCTCTTTCTGATTTAAAAATCGAAACAGACAAAGAAGAAGTAGTTTATCAGAAGCAATTTGGTAAAAGTTAGTCAACCGTTTAATGGGTAATTAAGTAATCAATGTTTACCAATTACCAATTACCCATCACCAATCACCCAAAATAGCTGTATTCTAGAAATAATCAAAACCCTATATTTTACCATCATGACCACTCATTTTATTACTGCCGAAATCGATCTCCAAGAAACACCCACAGAATTACAAAAAGCTATTGAAGCGGAATTAAAAAAACAAGGTGAACCCCTGCGCTGGGCGGTTACTTCCGTAGATACAGAACAGGAAAAAGCAACAATAGAAGCAGTTGTCACCACAGCAAACCCTGAATAATTAAGATTAAGGCGTTGCTGAATGAGCATGAAAAAACTGAGAAATTTACAACCAGCAACTTTGCGCCTTTGCTCCTGTGTCCCTACCCTGCGGGATCTTCTGACGGAGATTGCGCGGAAACATAATTCATAATGCCATGATGCAACGCCCATATACAGCAATTTTAATTATACCTACCGGCATAGGCGCGTCCATAGGTGGTTATGCAGGTGACGCATTACCAGTAGCTAGAGTTATATCACAGGTGTGCGATCGCCTGATTACTCATCCCAATGTCCTCAACGGTGCAAGTTTATACTGGAATATTCCCAACTCTTTCTATGTAGAAGGATATGGTTTAGATAAATTTGCCGCTGGAGAATGGGGTTTAAGACCCGTGCATAGTAACCGAGTAGGTTTACTTTTAGACCAAGGACTAGAACCAGAATTAATGCTGCGACACCTGCAAACAGCAGACGCAGCCAGAGCCACACTAGGACTAAATCTTACAAATCATGTAATTACAGATGCCCCATTAAACGTAGAATTACGTATATCCCCATCTGGAGCCAGTTGGGGAACAATCGGCAACCCAGACAGTTTATTGCGGGCAGCAGAAAAATTGATTAAAAAAGAGAAAGCAGAGGCGATCGCAGTAGTAGCCCGTTTTCCCGATAACATAGATGAACAAGCAACGCAAAATTACCGTCATGGAAAAGGCGTAGATCCCCTAGCAGGTGCAGAAGCCGTAATTAGCCATTTATTAGTGCGAACCTTTAAAATACCTTGCGCCCATGCACCAGCCCTAGCACCAGCACCCCCAGATCCCGATTTATCTCCCCGTTCCGCAGCCGAAGAAATAGGTTATACTTTTTTACCATGCGTCCTTGTCGGTTTAAGTCGCGCCCCTCAGTTTATCGTCAACAGAGAATTTATCAATTCTTTACAAGCAGACATTTGGGCAGATCAAGTAGATGCCGTTATAGTACCAGCAAACGCCTGTGGGAGTAGTACCTTACTAAGTTTAAGCCAGAAACAATGCCAAATAATAACTGTTACAGAAAATAAAACTTTAATACAAGTTCCTGCCCCAGCGTTAGGAATAAAATCTATAAAGGTAAACTCATATTTAGAAGCAGTCGGTGTCTTAGTCGCCCACAAAGCAGGTATTAATCCTTGGTCATTAGTCATTAGTCATTAGTTATTAGTTATTAGTTATTAGTTATTCTCCCCCTGCTCCCAGTCCCCAGTCCCCAGTCCCCAGTCCAGTCCTCATTATTTAAACGCCTGTGGTAGAACAACAAAAGCAAGAACCAGAAATTCCTGAACTCTCACGCACCCAAGTCCTCGTAGCTATGGGCGCAACAGCGATTATTTTATGGATAGCCGCCAAATTGTGGCTGCGCTTTGGTAACGTTGCCCTATTTAAGTTGTACTGGGAACCCCAGGATTTATTTTTGGGTTTGGGGTTGGGTTTAGTCATCACTGTTTTTAGTGGTTTAGCTTATCGCTTCTCTCCTCCCTATCGCAAAAGCGCAGATTATTACCTAGAAATGGTAATTAAACCGTTAGCTTTACCAGACTTGCTCTGGCTGGGGCTGTTACCGGGTTTAAGTGAAGAATTATTATTTCGCGGTGTCATGTTACCCGCTTTGGGCGCTGATCATGTAGCCGTCATTGTCTCCAGTCTTTGTTTTGGAGTATTACATCTCAGTGGTGCTGAACAATGGCCTTATGTAATTTGGGCAACTATTATCGGTATCATCTTGGCATATAGCGCCTTATTGAGTGGCAACTTGTTAGTACCAATAATGGCTCATATCCTGACAAATTGGCTATCTAGCTATCTGTGGAAAATTCGGCAATTATAGCAGGGGACTGGTGACTGGTGACTGGTGACTGGTGACTGGTGACTGGTGACTGGTGACTGGTGACTGGTGACTGGTGACTGGTGACTGGTGACTGGTGACTGGTGACTGGTGACTGGTGACTGGTGACTGGTG
>NZ_JACJPU010000048.1:0-41873 GCF_014696235.1 Sphaerospermopsis sp. FACHB-1194
TCACTCCATACCCAGCTTAATGCTATTTACTCTCATTAAGCCTCTTAACTTTTAAGTTACCTTTAGTTATTATGTACTACTTTAATGGCTTTTTTGATCTGTGACAGTTGAGGGTGCGGAATGTGGGTTAAAAAATGTCTTTAATTCTCCTCCTGACTCCTGACTCCTCACTCCTGTACGGGCGAAGTAGGGGCGAAGCATTCGGAAAATAACCTGTGATAAAAATTGATAATTTATCGCCCGAATGCTTCGCCCTTACAGGAAAATAGCCTTTTCATAAAATTGATAATTGGTCGTCCGAATGCTTCGCCCCTACGACTCCTGACTCCTAGCCCTAACGAAAAGACTTTTTCAGCAAACCCTTTTTAAACACCCTCTAAAGTGTAGAAGCTCAAAAATTTTGGATTTGGGGGTTACGATTTTTCCCATACCAAATTTTTTCATCTAAAATCTCAAATCTCAAATTCCCGGTAAAGCAAAGCATCAGTTATCCTGCTCAAACCTATTAGAACAAAAAATCTGGGGATCGCTTGCAGAATTGTTCACAATTTGTTACAAAAGTACAAAGAACTTCTAGAGACCCAAAACCTAATGTTAGGCGGACTTACTGGTTTAACAGATCCCAAAGGCACAGATTGGGGAGAGCGAATGCTCAACACAGTCGCCAGCCAAACGATTCGCCACCTGTTTACCCAGAGCGAGTCAGTAGAAGTCTTTGTGCGCTGCTATCCCTCCAGCAAACTGTTGCAAGGCAGCATTGATAGCTTTAAAATGAGCGGTCGTGGCCTAGTAATTCGGAGAGACTTCGCTGTTGAAGAAATGTCTTTTGAAACCGATGCGGTTGCCATTGACTTTAGTTCGGTTTTGAGCGGCAAACTCAACCTTAAACAACCCACCCAAGCAGTAGCGCAAGTAATATTATCAGAAGCAGGTATTAATCAAGCTTTCCAAGCAGAATTGGTGAAAAAGCGACTTCTCAACCTTTCTGAACCAGCTTTAACAGCAATTTCAGGTGGTGAACCAGTTTCCTTTACCGACGTTCAAATACAGTTATTACCGGGAAATCGCTTACATCTTCTAGCTAAAGCTGACTTAAATAACGGTGAAGTCATACCCCTGAGTATGACTTTAAGTATAGGTATTGAAAGACGGCGACGAGTTTCTTTTAAAGATCCAAAAATTGAACTAGAACAAGTACCAGAAGCACAACGGGAAACCTCCCAAACTTTAAGCATGGCACTGGTAGAAATTTTAGATAATATGGTCGATTTAGACCGTTTTGACCTGGATGGTGTAAAAATGCGACTTAATCGTTTAGAAACCGAAGGTCAAAGATTGATTTTTAGTGGATATGCAGAAATAGAACGAATTCCTAAAAGTGGTTAATGGGGATTGGGGGAGAGGTGATAGTTAATAGTTGATAGTTGATTGGGTTATTACAGCAGTTTTCATGTCTTTAGACCACAGTAAGGGCGAAGCATTCGGACAATTAATTATCGGTTTTTACCTAAGACTATCATCCGAATGCTGATGCTTCCAGCACGCTTCGCGAACGCCCCTACATTGTTGACGCGAAACCTAAATCAAAATGTGGTTTATTTACCTGAAAATAGCTGTAATCTCCCCATCTCCCCAATCATCAATCACCAGTCCCCAATCACCAATCACCAATCACCGTTTATCTACCAACACCTACATATTGGAAACCCGCTCTTACCATCGTTTCCGGGTCCAAGAAGTTACGACCATCAATCATAACGGCGTGGTTCATTAATTTTGCCATTTTTGCATAGTCCAAAGTGCTGAACTGTTGCCATTCGGTAACGAGTACCAAAGCATCACAGCCATCAGCCAGTCTTTCGGCATCGGTTTCTACCAATACTCCTGAAAGACCATGACGCATACCTGTTTGGGAAATAATCGGGTCATAAGCTTTGACTTTAGCTCCCAGTCGATTGAGTTGCTCAATCAAGTTGAGTGCAGGAGCATCCCGTAAATCGTCTGTATCGGGTTTGAAGGTTAAACCGAGTAGTCCCACAGTTTTACCTTTGAGGATTTTTAAAGCTTGTTGTAATTTTTCCAAAGCAATCAAACGCTGACGTTCATTCACACTCACAGCAGCTTTGAGTAACTGGGCTTCATATCCATAATCATCAGCGGTGTGAATTAGTGCTGATACATCTTTGGGGAAGCAAGAACCACCCCAACCTATGCCCGCTTGCAAGAACTTGTTACCAATTCGGGAATCTAAACCAATACCTTTTGCTACTTGGGTAACATCAGCACCAACGCGATCGCAAATATTTGCCACTTCATTAATAAAACTAATCTTGGTTGCCAAAAAAGCATTGGCAGCATATTTGATCATCTCTGCTGAACTCAAGTCTGTCACCAGCACTGGTACAGGCGGTAAAGACTGATCAACAGCAAACTTGCGTTCTACAATCGGGGCATAAAGTTCCTTCATCATGGTGATCGCCTGTTGACTGTTCCCCCCCAAAACAATCCGATCCGGGTTAAAGGTGTCGTAAACTGCTGAACCTTCCCGCAAAAACTCTGGATTACTCACAACATCAAAGTGAGCGGAAATTTCCGGTGGTTTTTCCTCAGCAGATGAACCACCTACCGCCACCAATGACTTCTGACGTTCAACAATACCATCTAAAACAATCATCCGTACCCAGTCACCAGAACCGATGGGTACTGTAGATTTATTCACAATTACCTTATAACCGCCATTGAGATTAGCTCCAATCCCACGCGCTACAGCTTCCACATAACGGGTATCACTTTCACCATTAGGTAATGGCGGAGTTCCCACAGCAATAAACAGAATTTCTCCGTGGGCAACTCCCCCAGCCATATCCGACGAAAATTGAATATTTCCACTATTAATAGCAGCTTGCATAATTTCCGAAAGTCCAGGCTCGAAAATTGGCGACTGCCCAGATTTCATTAACTTTAGTTTCTCTTCGTTGTTATCTATGCAGATGACATCATGACCAATATAAGCTAAACAAACTCCTGTGACTAAACCCACATAACCAGTCCCGATTACACAAACACGCATTTTTTAAACTCCTCGTTTTTTTATTATCAGTCATTGGTTATTAGTCATGAGTTGTTGGTTAACAAACGACTAATGAGAACTGATTATAGACTAATCATTAGTTTTGATACGTTGACGGAAATCTTCTACTGTTAGTTTTAACCCTTCTTGTAAAGGAATGGTAGGTTCCCAATTTAATAAAGTTTTTGCCTTGGTAATATCGGGACGACGACGACGAGGATCATCGGAAGGTAGGGGTTCAAACTTAATTTCTGCATCTGGGTTAACCATATTTTGTACTGTCTGTGCCAGTTCTAAAATAGTGTATTCATCAGGATTACCCAGATTTACAGGTCCGATGTAATCACCATTCATCAGCCTCATTAGACCTTCAACTAGATCAGATACATAGCAAAAGCTGCGAGTTTGTGAACCTTCACCGTATACAGTTAAAGGAATTCCCTTTAATGCTTGCACAACCAAGTTACTGACTACCCGACCATCGTTTTCTAACATCCGTGGTCCATAAGTGTTGAATATTCGAGCTACACGAATATCAACTTTATTTTCTCGGTAGTAGTCAAATGTCAAAGTTTCCGCAATTCTTTTACCTTCGTCATAGCAGGAGCGGATGCCAATGGGATTAACACTACCACGATAATCTTCGGTTTGGGGATGGATTTCTGGATCACCGTAAACTTCACTGGTGGAAGCTAATAAAAATCTCGCTTTCACCCTTTTAGCTAACCCCAACATATTCAGGGTTCCCATCACATTAGTTTTGACGGTTTTAATGGGGTTGTATTGGTAATGCACAGGAGACGCAGGACAAGCCAAATGATAGACTTGATCCACTTCTAAGCGAATTGGCTCAGTAATATCATGACGGATCATCTCAAAATAAGGGTTATTGAACCATTTGAGGAGATTGCGTTTATTTCCCGTATAGAAGTTATCCAAACATATAACTTCATGTCCATCAGCCATTAGTCGGTCTATCAGATGAGAACCAATAAACCCAGCACCGCCAGTCACTAAAATTCTCATAGTTTCCCAATTATTTTCTAGATATTTCCAGGGGTATTATCCTTATTTTTAGATTACCCGGCTTCAGTATATTAATACATAGTTAAGGAAAATAACTCTCAGTAGATTAAGCAATTTTCCCACAGAGCCTGTACAAAATTATTATTGATTTTCTTTTATCTTCTAAATGAATTTGGAATTTTCTGTTATTTTTCATCAAATCTTCAACATAATCTAAAAAATGTCAAGTTTTTTTACAAGAAGTGTCGCCAGTGATGATGAATTAAATAATGAGCAAGTCCTAAGTTGACAATTTCATAGACAAAACTATACTTGTATTAACAAAAATCAATATATTTTTAGGAAAAAATCAACTACTTGATATATAATACGGTGATATCAAGTATTGAATTGAGACTATTGCCGACGCGAAAACCAAGCAATGATGGTGGTATTCTTTTTCAGAAACTTAATTGGAACACAATCGCGTCTGGCTAAGGCGTGAAAGTCTACTGAGGGATAACTGCTCCCATGCTCCCGTTGAAGTAGAAAGTAAAGTCTAGTTTTGTCTAGGTTTTATATAGCAGAATTGTGGTTAGTATTTTTGTGAAACCGCTATTTTATTGTGGTTAATATTTGACAAAGCAAGTGTATGATGGCGTTGTGGTTCTCCCAGAATGATTATGGAGCAGGTAAGTTGCCTAGCTAATTCGCTGGTAACATCACTCATAGCTAACCCTCCAGGGATAGTACGATTACGGATAAAAGGCAATACAACTAAATCATACAATCTTGCAGCCTGTAAAATAGCTTGAGCAGGATTTTCATGAGTGAAAATTTGAATTTCTGGTGGATTTGGCACAGCTAAATTAGATACCCATTGGGATAAATGCTCTCTTCTGGCAGAAAGTTGACTAGCACTGGTGCGGCGATCGCAAACATTGAGAAGAGTAATCTGGCTTTGATTAGCATCTGCCAAGGTTTGAGCAAATTGTACAGGTGTAAGTGCTGGCGTGGTTAAATTTTCTATCGGCACTAAAATACGCTGAATTTTTTTTGGTGATTCTACCAGACGTGCCACAGCCACTGGACAATGGGAAGCCCAAAGCACATTATCAATGACATTCCCTAATAAACGCGCCCGCAAACCAGTACGTTTACCCCAACCTATAATAATCAAATTCGCTTTTTGTTCACGAGCAGTCCTGCATATTCCAGGAGCGAAAGCATCATCAATTCTCAGTAATGGTTCTGCTGGTGCGCCTAATAACTGACTTTGTGCAATGGCTTTAGCCAATAACTTTTCACTGTGCTGCCAAGCGGTATCTAACTGGGGTGCATCCATTTGAGATGTAGCATGAGCGATCGCTAATGGTAAAACTTTACCCTGGGATTGACAGGCTAATAAGGCCGCCATTTCCATCAAATACTTTTGCGTTTGGGGATTTTGGATAGGTACGATGATAGTAAAATTACCCTGAGATGATTGTGATTGCTGCTGAGAAAAAGTAATTGGTGATACTTCTTCCACCGATGAACAGGTCAAATTCACAGCACACCCAGCAGCCATGAGACTTGTCAGCCAAGGTCCCAAAGTCGCTGTAATCAGCACCAAGATAATGGCAGTGTTTAATACCTCTCCTGACAGTACACCAGACCTGTATCCCCCTACAGCCACCGCTAATGTTGTACCTCCCAAGGGAAGAGATAGTGACCAAATAGTTAGTGTTTCCTGCCAACTATAGCGGTAAACCAACCTTGCCAACACAGATGCCATAAATTTGCCGACAATCAAACCCACTAAAATTAATAGTAATAACTTGATTGTGCTGTACCCAGCAAAGAAGCTAGGTAAATCAATCCTTAAACCTAAGTCAATAAAGAAAATAGGAATAAATAAAACACTGCCGATAAATATTAATTTTTCTTTAACTGGTCCTTCGCCTATAGCTTCATTAACGGCTAAACCTGCCAGGAAAAAGCCCACAATTTTGTTTAAACCCATCAGTTGTGCAATGACAACTGCCAGAAATACAGACATCAACACACACAAAAACTTGTTACCCTCCTCATCCCCAGAACGGCGGAAAAATTCTTGGATCGCCCAATCAAAACCGACTAACACTATCATGAAGTATATTATTACCCAGCCTAATATAGTTATTAGTTGAGAAAATTTGGATAACCCACCATGAAAGCTGGTGATAGCAACAGTTAAGATTAGCAGTGTGCCGATATCTTTAAAAATTGTGGCTCCCATTGTCATAGTCACAGCCTGATTATTTGTCAATCCCAAACGATTGATAATTGGATATGCCAAAAGAGAGTGAGAAGACAGGAAGCAGCCTATTAGTATAGAACTATGCCAACTAAAGTCCAAAAATCGTCCTCCTAATGTTCCTAGCATCAGGGGTAAAAGGAAACTAAAAGCACCAAATATTAAGGAACGACTTTGCTGTTGACGGAAAAGTGGGATATTAAATTCCAATCCGGTGATAAACATCAAGTAAACTAACCCAATGTCTGATAGCAAGGCCATCATTGGCAATTCAGGTTCAAATAAGCGCCAACCTGATGGACCTAGTACCACTCCAGAGCCAACCAAACCTACTAATGCTGGCAATCTTAGTCGCTCAAAGAGGATAGGTATAACAAAAATAACTAACAGTAAAATAGCCAAGGGAACAATAGGTTCTGGTCCTAGAACTTGAAAGGTTGGATCTAACGTCAGAACTTGTGACACAAGTGGCATCATAAAAAACATTTATCAGTTATCAGTTGTCAGTTATCAGCTATTAGGAGTTCAAAAATTTCCAGGACTCAGGAGTTATACACTGAATACTGAATGTTGAATGTTAAATGTTGAAGTTTTGTCGCTCCCTGCTCGCTACCTATTCCCTATTCCCTATTCCCTATGGGTGAATTTGGCTCAAAATAAAGCGTAGTCGATCATAATCGTCTTTTAGCAGTACACTGAGATGGCGACCAGCTTTAATCAGCCATTCTCTGTCAGCTTTGCGTAATTGGTAAACTTCACGAATAGCAGATGCAGCTAAAGATTCTACTGGCGCACCATTAATCAAAAGTAACGTCCTTAAAAAATCTAATTTTTCTGTGAACCTGACGATCGCTTCTGGTTGACACCGATAAACCGCTTGATGTATTTGGGGCGGACGTGGTGGGAGATACTGATACACTCCTTGGTTACTGAGATTTTGTGACTGCTGCTCAAATCCAACAATTGCCGCCCGAAATTCTGTTCTGAGCATAGCAAATATCTGGGGTTGTTCTTCTCGCAAAGTTTGCAAAGACAAACCCAACGCCCTAGCCCGGTGTACAGAATCTATGGGCATAGTTGTGGCATGATATACTACAGCATAGATTTGATTCCCAGATTCTTCATCTACAGCACAAACCCAACTACCAAAAGGTGGCATAACTGGAAAACTCAAGTCTTCTGGTTCTAGACATTGCGCCAAAAATTCGGTAGTTGTGGTTTCGATCACCTCCGCAATGTGGTGAGGATGGCGATCGCCTGTCGCAAACTGTGGTAAGGGTAGACGCATGACAATCAGTTATCAGTTAACAGTTATCAGTTATCATCTGTCTTTTATCAACTGTGGACAAATGACAACTGACAAATGACAACTGACTAATGATGACTAATGATGACTAATGATGACTAATGACGAAAGAATTATTTTCCTTTTTTCTTGGCAGTAGTTTCTACGAGTTCTAATTCTGGCAAGCGGAAGGTAATAATTTTGTCCCAGTTACCACCTTCAAACAGTACAGCTACTTTACCATCACTTACTCGTTGCACAAGTCCTTCATACCGATAGTATGTATCTGCGGGATTTTTGACGCGAACAGTGGCTCCAGGCAGAATCATGTTTTTACCCTCAATTTGTTCTCTTTTATTAGCTTAATATTAGTTGATGGTGATTGGTAATTGGTAATTGGTAATTGGTGATTGGGAAAATCAAATTGATTACCCAGTCCCCAGTCCCCAGTCCCCAGTCCCCAGTCCCCAGTCCCCAGTCCCCAGTCCCATTTAATAATATTTTTGCCCTTGCCGGAAATTAGCCACAGATTCCACAATTCCCAAGGCAATAAAGTTTGCCAGAATGGCAGAACGTCCATAGCTCATCCAAGGTAGGGTAATACCGGCAACAGGAACTAAACCAATGGTCATACCTACATTAATAATTAACTGAAACACAATCATTAACAAAACACCAATAGCTAACAAAGAACCAAAATTATCTTTGGCGGTTTGAGCTACGTGTAATAGTCGGTAACAAATTAAGCAGAAAGCGAAAAGTAAAATTAAACAACCCACGAAACCAAATTCTTCACCCACAGCAGAGAAAATAAAGTCAGTATGCTGTTCAGGGACAAAATTTAGTTGTGTCATTGGGCCTTTGAACAAACCCCATCCCCAGATTTCCCCAGAACCAATGGCTATTCGAGATTGAATTAGGTGATAACCAGCACCAAGGGGGTCAAGTTCAGGATTAATAAATACAGTCAGTCTATCTTTTTGATACTCTTTTAATAGATGATTCCAGGCAAAAACACCTAGTCCACCACCGAGCATATTGAGACATAATGTACCAATACCACTAAGTCCAAATTTACGCCAAGGTAAAGTTTGCCAACCCACAATTCCCATAGCTCCTGCCCAGGCTAAACCCAAAGGAGTAAGAGAAATATTTTCAAAGAGAACTATTGAGTTGGACAAAGGCCAAGGTATGCTGAATAAAATTGCTGAGAATACAGGCGAAACCAGCAAAATTAACCAACCAGGATTAGCATTTGCCCAATAGAGCATTCCTAAAACTATTGACCCAAAAACCAGTGATGTATCCAAATCTGGCTGTACAAATACTAATCCCCAAGGAACAGCAGCGATCGCCAGGGAACGCAAAACACTATCAAATGTAGGATCTGTACGTTTATGTAGCAAAGCAGCCAAGCTAATAATTAGACCAACTTTAGCAAATTCTGATGGTTGCACATGAAACCCACCAATACTAATCCATCGCTGTGCGCCTTTGGCACTTGTACCAACCACCATCACCAAAATCAGACTAAAGTTAGTCAGAGCATAAGTGATCCAATGCCACTGCATTAAGTTTTCGTAGCGACAACGAGCCAAAAACAGAGCAATGATTGATCCAATACCAGTCATCAGCCAATGCCACCACCAGTCAGTTACTGGCTTATTCAGTTCTGTACTGAGGATCATAAGTCCACCAAACATACTGACAGCAACAGCTAGGCAAAATAATAGCCAATCTACCTGCTGCCAAGGCTTAATCCAATATTGCCAGCGGACTTTAGGGAGCGAACGTTTTAACAACATTGTGCGAAGAGCGACTTGAGTTTTAAATGGGGACTGGGGACTGGGGACTGGGGACTGGGGACTGGGGACTGGGGACTGGGAAGAAAAAACTCTATCCTGCCTCCTGCCTCCTGCCTCCTGCCTCCTGCCTCCTGCCTCCTGCCTTCTTGCTTATGTCAGAGCAGCAACTGATACTTTACCTGCGATAGCTAGAGCGATCGCTTTTAAAGCTTTAGCAGAAGCTGAATCTGGATCAGAAACCACTATGGGTATACCACTATCTCCACCAACTCTGGTAGAAATTTCCAAAGGAACACAGCCCAAAAGTGGTACATCTAATTCGGCAGCAGTTTTTGAACCTCCACCAGAACCAAAAATGTCATATTGTTTATCTGGTTGATCGGGAGGAATAAAATAACTCATATTCTCCACAATCCCTAATACTGGTACATTCATTTGCTGGAACATCCGCAAACCCTTGCGAGAATCCAGTAATGCGACATTTTGAGGTGTAGTCACAATTACTGCTCCTGCCATTGGTACTGCTTGGGTTAAAGTTAACTGAGCATCTCCAGTTCCCGGAGGCATATCGACAATTAAATAATCAATTTCTCCCCATTGCACCTGATACAAAAATTGACGAATTACGCCATTGAGCATTGGACCACGCCAAATAACTGGTTGATCGCGGTCAATCAAAAAGCCCATTGATACTAATTTGACTCCATGATTAAATGCAGGTTCGAGAATTTCCCCAGTTTCTGTGGAGCGCACAGTAATTTCTGCATCAGCTAAACCCAACATGGTGGGATCATTGGGTCCGTAAATATCAGCATCTAGCAAACCAACTTTCGCCCCTGTTTGTGCCAAAGCAACTGCCACATTTACGGCAACTGTGCTTTTACCAACACCACCTTTACCGCTAGAAACCGCAATAATATTTTTCACCCCAGCCACACCAGTGCGATCCGGTAGGCTTTTTTGTTGGGGTGTTTCTGCTGTTACTTCTACGCTGATATCTGTTACACCAGGCAGTTTTTGCACAGCTTTTTTACAATCTTCGACAATAAATTCTCGCAAAGGACAGGCGGGAGTAGTCAACACCAAAGTAAAGCTAACCTTGCCACCGTCAATTTTGACGTTGCGAATCATATTCAGTTCTACCAGACTTTTGCGAAGTTCTGGATCTTCCACTGGTCGCAACACTTCTAGGACTGACTGGGAATTGAGGACATCATACATAGCGTTTGTACCGTTGCCGCCTTAATAAAGCTTAAAAAATTTTCATGTTCTCCTACTTGAATCTTAACTTTCTTGGGGCATTAGTGATTGGTGACTGGTGATTGGTGATTGGTGATTGAAAATATAAATAATTTCTCCCTGCTCCCTGCTCCCCTGCTTCTTCCCCAGTCCCCAGTCACTTAAAAATCAAAACAACTGTCATCGAGAGATTTTTTCTTGCCGGAAACTGCTTGCAGTGCTGCTTTTTCTACAGATTCTACTAAAGACCGTGCTACTCGATCTACATAGGGACGGGACAAAGACCAAATTAGAGGTGATAACCAGCCACGTAGTGTTACAGAATAAGACAAATAACTGCCACAAACCGTTGACTCTACTTGGTATGTGATCCGTTCCTCAATCCCAGGAATTGCCAAAACGCGGATACTTAACATCTGTTTAGGATTTACCCGTTCTACAAAAATCTGGATGGGAACTGGCCAAAAGCGTGTTACCGCTAGGAAAATTAATCCGGGTTTGGGTACTAATCCTAATGGTACGTTAGTGCTTTTGAGGAGTGGATGCCAGGAAACATCTGTTAAGTCAGCCACCTTTAACCAAAGTTCATCTACAGAAGCAGAACTGATCTCTCGATAAGTCCGCACCAGAGAAGCACAAAATCGACGACGTTTGCGGTGGATGAATTTGGATAACCAACCTTGCACTGTCCTAATCCTCCTGGCTACAATCTGTCTGGTGACTCTGGCATCTGGGAAAATTTGAGTCAAGCTTATCTACTCACTACAGATACCATACAGAAAATCGACTGCTTTGTGGACTAATTCTCTAGGTTCTGGTGTTCATAACAGAAATATCTCCATAATTATTGCAAAGAAACTTAATGAATCTACAAGCCTATACGCATTTGATGGAAAATAGCTTTAGTCAATCAATTTTGGATTTTAGATTTGCGTTAGCGAAGCGTACGCAGCGCAGCGAGTATTTTAGATTGACTGCGCCGACAAAGGGACGCAGTTTGGGGATTTGAGATTGAGGGCGGGGCTGGAAGTAAAAAATCATCCAAAATCCAAAATCCAAAATCCAAAATCTAAAATCTAAAATTGGCATGGTCAAGATAATCTATTGGTTTTGACCACTCATCAGAAAAAGCAGTTTTGGCAAATTGCGCCAGGTTTTTGGCTCTAATTGTCAAGAAATTTTTAAAATGGAAATTTGTAGCTTGCACAAAAATTGTAATTTTAGGTTCGGGAATCTATGTTGACCAACTCGCAAACCCCCACTATCACAACAGAATCATCCAAATTTCTCCCAGCACCTGACGCTCAGTCCAGAGTTAGTCAGTTTATGAAACAGTTGCAAGACGAAATCACCAACGAGTTAGAAGCACTGGATGGTGTTGGTAAGTTTATGGAAGACAGTTGGGAGCGTCCAGAAGGGGGTGGTGGGCGATCGCGTGTCTTGCGTGATGGCGCTATTTTTGAACAAGCTGGTGTAAATTTTTCTGAAGTTTGGGGTTCCCATCTCCCCCCGTCAATTTTAGCCCAGCGCCCAGAAGCAACAGGACACGGATTCTATGCTACTGGTACTTCTTTGGTGTTACACCCTCGTAATCCTTATGTACCTACAGTCCATTTAAATTACCGTTATTTTGAAGCAGGTCCAGTTTGGTGGTTTGGTGGTGGTGCGGATTTAACACCTTATTACCCCTTTGCTGACGATGCGGCTCATTTCCATCAAACTTTGAAACAAGCTTGCGATCAACATCACCCAGAATATTACCCTGTGTTTAAACGCTGGTGTGACGAATATTTCTATCTCAAACATCGGGGGGAAACTAGAGGTGTTGGCGGTCTGTTTTTAGATTACCAAGATGGTCAAGGTGCTATTTATCGCGGACCGGATCCCAAAGGAGAAGCCGCAAATTATAGTAATCAGGTGGGAGCATTACCTCCACGCACTTGGGAACAGTTATTTTCTTTGGTGCAAGATTGTGGTAGAGCTTTTTTACCAGCTTACGTGCCAATTGTCAAGAAAAGAAATGGCATGGAATATGGCGATCGCCAACGGAATTTCCAGCTATACCGTCGAGGAAGATATGTAGAATTTAACTTGGTTTATGACCGAGGCACAATTTTCGGTCTGCAAACCAATGGACGCACAGAATCAATTCTCATGTCTCTACCACCTCTAGTTCGTTGGGAATATGGCTACCAACCAGAACCCAATTCTCCCGAAGCTGAACTTTATGAAACTTTTCTGAAACCACAAGATTGGATAAACTGGAAACTAAATCAACAGTAACAAGTGTTGGTAACACAGTAAAATTCCACACATTTATCTAGATCCAGGAGACAGGACTGGGGCTGGTCGATGAAGAATCAAGGGTTTGGGCTGGTTTGAGGAAATAGGATGAAAGAAGATATTTGTGATCTGGTTTTAGTAAAGGATATTTAGGCAAATAGTCGCTTTTGTCTGAGAAAGATACACTTTTATCTCTAGAGAACTCTGCTTTCCATTCACCAAGAAACCGAAAATTCCCCAAACCCAGCCTCAATAGATTAATGGGAAATTTAGTGAATCCAGATACTTACCACTGTTGCAGTTAGTTAAACTACTACAATATAGGCATTGAGTCAAAATTCTCAGTTTGTAGTTATAGCCGGCTCATGTTCAAGATCAAACAGAGAGAATCCTGTAATATTTGATTTAATTAGCTGATTGAGGATTCTGGAAAATATACGGTTGATGGTGAAATTTAAACAATCACCAATTTATGAAGTCTATATAAAAAAGTGAAAAAGTAGTTTATTTTCAGGACAATATCACGGAGACAACAGTGAATATAGACCAAAAAACCTATACAAACCTAGACGGGAATACTGTAATTGTCTTGAAACCAACTGATCATCGTTTAGACATCACTACTGCTTGGCAATTTCGCCTGAAGTTACAAGAGTGTATTTCTAAACTCAGTCGTCATGTAGTTGTCAATCTGGAGCAGGTAAATTTTATTGATAGTTCTGGTCTTACTTCCTTAGTGGCGGGAATGCGTGATGCTGATAAAGCGAAGGGTAGTTTCCTGATCTGCAATATCCATCCAGAGGCCAAACTTGTCTTTGAGGTGACAATGATGGATACAGTCTTTGAAATTTTTGAAACTGAAGCAGAAGCTTTGGAAAGATTATTCCTCAACTTGGTCAAGAACGAATAGGAGTCAGGAGTCAGGAGTCAGAAGGGGAAAAAGAGAATTTTTGCGAAACTAGCTGTTAACCTCATATCTTGCATAACTTGGCAAAGTAGCCTTTAAACGAGAAAATAAAAATACGTCGCCCTTAACATTTTCTTTGTGAATAACGTCCGTACCGTCTCTGATACAAAGCGAACTTTCTATAATCTTCATACCCGTCCCATCAACACTATTTACCGTCGGGTAGTGGAAGAGTTGATGGTGGAAATGCATCTGCTGTCAGTAAATGTTGATTTTAGCTACAATCCAATTTATGCCTTGGGGGTTGTCACCACTTTTGACCGCTTCATGCAAGGCTATCAACCGGAACAGGACTTAGCATCTATTTTTAAAGCCATGATTCAGGCTGTAGAGCAAGATCCCCAACGGTATCGACAAGATGCAGCTAGATTGCAAGCTGTAGCACATAGTTTGCCAGTTAAGGATTTAATTGCTTGGTTGAGCCAAACCACTCAATTCTATCAAGATGTCGATTTGCAAGCACAACTACAAGCTATTGCTCAAAATCCTCATTTTAAATACAGCCGCTTGTTTGCCATTGGTTTATTTTCATTATTGGAATTGGCAGATGCTGAATTTGTCAAAGATGACCAGCAACGTAATGAGGGGCTAAAAGCGATCGCTCTAGGTTTACACCTATCTGAAGATAAAATTACCAAGGATTTAGAGCTATATCGTTCTAATCTCGATAAGATGGCACAAGCACTGATAGTAATGGCAGATATGCTGGCTGCAGATCGGAAAAAACGCGATCAACGTCAGCAAAAATCCACTGCTCCGGTAGCTCCTCCCAGTAACGAATAATCTGTAATTCGTGATTCGTAATTCGTAATTAAAAGTTGCAGAGCATCAAATTAAATTATTGATTATTTATGCCAAGCAACCTAATTGACAACGAGAAAAATGTACAAAGCTGTCAATTCTCATTACAAGTAAGAATTCAGAACTTAGGGGTCAGGAGTCAGAATATTTGATAAATTTGTTAATTATCAAATAGTGATTTTTCTGTAAGCATTAAAAATCTGACTACTGAAAGCCAATAGCTGAATGCTGACAATTAAGAATTACGAATTACGAATTACGAATTACGAATCATGAACTATTTACACACCCAGTAATTTGTAAATTATATTGTTAATAATGGTGAGTGCAAAAGCCCCTAAAACAGCACTCCAAATCCCATAACGTAAGCGAAAACCTTCTACTAACCAAGCAGCAATACTAAAACAAACAACAGCAATCATGAATGTAAAGATACCAGATAATAAGTCAAAAGTGGCTAAATTTGGTATCGTAAATACAACGCCTAAAATGGGTCTAACTAATGCGGTAATAATACCAAGAACTGCTGCGGAAAAAACCGCTTTCTGTGGAGAATCAATTTCCACACCCACAGGCAACTTACTAATAATCCACAAACTGATAGACGTGACTATCCAAACAATTAACAGAGTCGTAATATTCATTGCCGCAACCCTTGAAACGTAAATGGTGATTGGCGATCAAGTCAGAGAATGTTTTAAAAGCTTCCCTATCGGCGAATATAATTCGCTACTACACAAACCAAATCCACCTCGGTGAGTTTTGCCTATGTAGCCGCGATTTCTAATCGCCCACTGAGTGCTGATAGCGGAATTTACGCGATAAAATACTTGGTCTATTGATGGGAAAATCTTTGTAGCTTAACCAATTATTTATAAATTAGCAGAGGTTTTTTCTCTACAGTGATTTATTTTAAATATCTTTAGGTTTATCTAATATTTCTTGATATTGCTAAAAATAAAATTCCCCCTAGCCCATATTATGCAACCGGGTTTGAGGGAATTTAGACTGAGAAAATTTGATTAAAATTGTGTCACCTTTGTGGTGCAGAATCGCTATTTTGCGGTACAGGTACTTGGGGTGTGGTGTTGTTGGGAACTATGGGCGAAATTCCCGGATTAATCCCTTGCTCTGGTGCTGGAAATGGATTGGGTGCAGAGGGTAGAGAAGGGTTAAAATTATTTTGGGGGTCAGTTCCCGGTGTTGGTACAGTATTAGGTATTGGTACAACCGGGGTAGTAGACAAGTTTGGTGAATTAGTCAGTGGTTGAGATGCTCCAGGAATAATTCCCAAAGAAACACGATTACCTCCCACTTGTCGGAGCAAATCTAATGTTTGAATCACATCATTATAAGTTGCTGTACGAGAGGCATTCAGCAACAAAATACCATTAGGATTTGTTTGGATATACTGCTTTAATCGTGCTTGCAACTCTTCCCGTCTCACAGCTTCTTTTTCAATGTAAATTTGACCAACAGCATCAATAGTTACAGGTAAAATGTCACTTCGTAGCTGTGAACTAGCAGAGGAAGTAGTACCTGTGCTGGCTTTGGGTAAATCCACATTAATTGCCTGTTGTCTGGTAAATTGCAAAGCTGCTAACAAAAAGAAAGTCAGGATACAAAAAACAACATCAATTAAAGGAATGATTTGAATTTGAACTTCTTCGATGGGAGTATGTAAGTTAACTTTCATTTTCTAGCTCTGGTGGGGAGTCAGGAAAGGGATTTTGGTCTGTTTTATCTGTTGTATCTGAAGCTGGTTCTGGGGTTGGAGTAGAATTATTTTTGCGTCGCTTACGGGGTGAAGTAAAACGTTCCTGTGTGGGTTCCCGTACTATTCCTAATGTACTTTTGTTGGGATCTGGTGGAGACTGACGGTAAAGCAACTCTAAATCATTGCCAGCTTTATTAAAAACTTTAACTTGGTTAACAACAAAACCTTGAAACAGGCGATAAAATACCAAAGTGACGATCGCAACTATTAACCCAGCGGCCGTACTAATCAAAGATTCGCCAATCCCTGTAGTTACGCCAGCTGTAGATTCAGTACCCAAGTCACCTATTCTAATTGCTCGCAAGGACTGAATCAAACCTAAAACCGTACCCAATAATCCTAACAGTGGGGAGAGAGCAATCACAGATTCCAAGAGTTTTTCTCCTCTCCGCATCCCTGCTACTTCTTCTGCTGCTGTGGACTCTAACGCTAGTCGGAAGGTTTCCGCATCACTTTTTTGTAAGCGTAGGGGTGCATAGAGAAAACGTCCTATGGGCTGATCAATGGCTTTTTGGGCGATTTCCGTAGCTATTTCCCAATTATCGGTAGCAGCATCTAAAACGCGCTCTACAATTTCTTTTTCCTGGGTCAAGATCCGCAACCAGAACCAAAGACGCTCAAAAATCACACTCAAAGATAGGACTGACAGCACCAGCAAAGGCCACATCGCTGGACCGCCCTTGTTAAACAAATCTAAAATATCCACTTTGTAGGTTTCCTCTCTCCATTACTATTCTGTTTACTCAAAAATCTCGGTGCTTCAATTAGTCCATCTTTGTCACCATTAGTCCAAGCAATTGTATCTGTACAACCTAAATCAATTGCTATTGTCCCGGTATTGGTTTGACGACTATTTTTGAGTATTTCATCATCAACTTCTAATGCGATAGAGGCATACCATTTACCCTTGCGGTAAACAATATCACAGGTTTTAGGATTTCCCCATAACCTAGCTTTACCACGCATTTGAATTTGACCTATTTTAGCTAATTCCAAATAACCGTTATCGCCAATTGAGTGTACTTTCCATCCTGTACCAGATGGATATGTCCAACCAGAATAATGTCTAATTGATCTTAGTTTGGGGTATTTTGCTAAACCCACCAAAAATCTGTTGAATGCAAAGTCAACTCTTTTTAGTGTTGCTTGTAATGCTTGGGAATTGATATGTTTATATTCTGTCCACTGCTCCTTGAACTCTGGTAGACAATTTTGTTGATCTAGATATTTAACCGATTTACCAAACTTTTGATATTCGGTTTTGCGGTGATAAACAGCAACATTATACAGATCCTTGTGGAGTCTGCGGTGGTAGAGCAATGTTTCATTTATTTTCTGGGTTGGATATAGTCTAAATGTTGCTCTACGCAATGCCACTATTTATCACCTCTTTGGTTTTGATGTATTGTTAATTATAGTCACTCTATAATCGGTTGTCAATATGGAAACTACCCTAAACAGGGCTTCTCATGCTGTTTACAACATTCAGTTACATATAGTGCTAGTAACCAAATATCATAAGGATGTTATCAATCAAGCAATATTAGGTAAGCTACAAGAAGTTCTTGACCGTGTATGCTCTAAGCGAAAGAGTAAATTACTCGAATTTAGTGGAGAAGAAAATCATGTTCATCTATTGGTAGACTTACACCCAGACAACAATATTTCTCAATTTGTTAGTTCGCTAAAATCTGCATCTAGCAGAATTATTAGAAGCGAATTTCAGGAATATCTAAAACAGTTTTATTGGAAAAAAGAAGATCCTAGTTTTTGGACAGATGCTTATTGCGTTATATCTGTTGGCGGTGCTTCCCTGGAAACCGTCAAGCAATATGTCCAAAACCAAAAACAACCAAATAGGGCTTGCTGAATAAATGTGAAAATATTACAAGTAAAGGGTCTTAGCCTGCTGGAAGTTAAAAAAGTGCAAGACTTTACGAGGTGGGAACTCAAAAACCTTGCATTTAATTTCTACACAAAGGAAAAATCGCTCCCATCGAACTCTTGAAACTGTTCCCTGTTAAGAGTTCCCTGTCTCCACGACAAGACTTTTTCAGCAAACCCTAAGTAGTTAACAAAGCATGACTATTACCCATCTTCTATACTCCAAAGGGCGGTTATTCCTACCGGGAGTTTAGAAGATAATTTGCCAAAAT
The DNA here is from genome assembly GCF_014696235.1 of Sphaerospermopsis sp. FACHB-1194. Classification (NCBI taxonomy): domain Bacteria; kingdom Bacillati; phylum Cyanobacteriota; class Cyanophyceae; order Nostocales; family Aphanizomenonaceae; genus Sphaerospermopsis; species Sphaerospermopsis sp. FACHB-1194. The sequence continues at coordinate 18,667 of NZ_JACJPU010000048.1, forward strand.
AGAAGTTAATTGCAGGTACTAGAGGTTAAAAATATGAGCTTCTCTATTCAATCGCTTTACACTTGGTATCGCAATGTACTGCGTAACCCTAAATATCGTTGGTGGGTAATTATCGGTACAATAGCTTATCTTGTTAGTCCTATTGATATTGCTCCTGATTTTATCCCTGTTGTTGGTCAAATTGATGACCTGGTTTTGTTAACATTGCTGGTTTCAGAAGTTTCTGGATTGGTAATTGACGGTTGGAAAGCTCGTAAAGGTGATGTTGAATCTAGCGTCAATGAGTCTACATCTACAGATAATACTGTAGATAATACGGTTGATGTTGATGCTGTTTCTGTAAAGTAGTTTTAGGGAAAAAATACGTAAGCATTCAGCTATCAGTAATCAGTAATCAGCTTTTACCTAGGGGTTGATGATATTTATTAAGCGATTAACTGGGAAATGTTTTGTAGTTAATCGCTTTTTTTATCATGGAAATTCCTATTGCTGGATAATTTATATTCACTTCTTTAACTTCGTAAAATCCTTTTTTATCTCACGCAAAGACGCAAATTAAAAGTTTAATTTAAATCTTTACCAAGGAGAAGACTATGACACATCAACCTATGATATTAACTAATAATCTTTATGCAGAAGATTATAATTTATGTATTAGACATCTCCGAAAATTACATAAGCATAACCTGAAACCCATTCGTAGGGACAATTCATGAATTGTCCCTACATCTTTTTCGGAGAAGTCTATTGAAAAAACCGCTTCTTTATTAAAATTTTGTATATTAGATAACTTTTTCATAGTAAAGTGTCGAACTATCATCAAATCTGATAGTGTAACAAAATAACCAAAATATGGGTAAACAATTTAACCGAAGGAAGTTTTTACTTTATAGTTCTGCAACTATCGGTACTAGCCTTTTACTCAAGGCTTGCGGGAATGACTCACCCACTGCTACTGATACTGTTACCAATGGCAGTAGTGATACCGCTACAGATAGCAATAGTACCATCAAAGTAGGTATTTTACACTCCTTGAGCGGGACAATGGCCATCAGTGAAAGAAGCGTTGTTGATGCTGAAAGATTAGCAATTAAAGAAATTAATGCTGCTGGTGGTGTGTTAGGTAAACAAATTCAAGCGATTACTGAAGATGGCGCTTCTAACTGGGATACCTTTAGAGAAAAAGCTACCAAACTAATTGATCAAGATCAAACTGTTGTCATTTTTGGTTGTTGGACCTCTGCTAGTCGCAAGAATGTTAAGCCGGTATTTGAGAGTAAAGACCATATGCTCTGGTACCCAGTACAGTATGAAGGTCAAGAATGTTCTAAAAACATTTTCTATACTGGTGCGGCTCCCAATCAACAAATTGAACCATCTGTTGATTGGATGTTAAAAAATAAAGGCAAAGAATTCTTTTTAGTAGGTTCTGACTACGTATTTCCCCGGACTGCCAACACCATTATTAAAGCTCAATTGCAGGCTTTAGGTGGAAAAACTGTTGGTGAAGATTATTTACCACTTGGTAACGTAGAAGTTACACCTATCATCTCTAAAATTAGGCAAGCTTTACCCAATGGTGGCGTAATTTATAACACCCTCAATGGTGACAGCAATGTGGCATTTTTCAAACAATTAAAAGGGGCTGGATTAACAGCAGATAAATATCCCTCTATGTCTGTAAGTATTGCAGAAGAGGAAGTTAAAGCCATTGGTGTTGAATATCTCCAAGGTCACTATGCAGCTTGGAATTACTTTCAAACAGTAGACACACCTGCAAATAAAAAGTTTGTAGCAGCTTTTAAAAAAGAGTATGGTGCAGACCGGGTAATTAACGACCCCATGGAAGCAGCATACATCGCCGTTTATTTATGGAAACAAGCAGTAGAAAAAGCTGGAACAACTGACTTAAATAAAGTTCGCGCTGCGGCCTATGGTCAAACTTTAGATGCACCAGAAGGTAAAGTGACCATGAACGCCAATCATCACTTGTCGAAAATTGTCCGCATTGGTCAAGTGAGACAAGATGGTTTATTCGATATTGTCTATGCTACCCCCGCACCAGTAGAGCCAATTCCTTGGAATCAATTTGTTCCAGAAACTAAAGGATTTGGCTGTGATTGGTCAGACCCAGCTAAAGGTGGTAAGTACAAGCAAGTTTAAGTTAATGGTCAATAGTCAATGACCATTGACTATTGATATTTTTTGAGGATAAATAAGTGTTAATAGGTTTTTTGGAAGCTTTATTTAATGGTATTAGTATTGGAGCAGTATTATTAATTGCTGCTTTGGGACTAGCCATTATATTTGGTTTGATGGGCGTGATTAATATGGCCCATGGTGAATTGATGATGTTGGGAGCTTATACGACTTTTGTGGTACAAAATGGCTGCAAACAGTTGGGGGGAGTGTGGTTTGATTCTTATATATTTTTGGCTTTGATGATTGCTTTTCTATTCACTGCTCTTGTGGGGTTAGTGTTAGAACGGGGGGTGATTCGTTATCTGTATGGACGACCTTTAGAAACTCTCCTAGCTACTTGGGGGGTGAGTTTAATTTTTCAACAGTTTGTTCGCAGTGTGAATTGGTTATTAGTAGTTGGCATCTTCCTATTTTGTGTGTTGTTTTTTGGAGGTTTACGGGTTTTAAATGCTCGGAGTAATGGGGGGAAAGTTAGTAAATGGTTTGTAGGATTGTTGTTGTTACTATCTCTGGGTATAACAATAACAATGGGAAATTTATTGAGTGAGCAACAGGTGTTTACTCAACCTTGGTTTGGCGCTCAAAATGTAGATGTGACTGCTCCTGGTTGGTTGCAAAAGGGAATGTCTGTAGGTGGTCTCCAATTACCTTATGCTCGCTTGTTTATTATGGCTTTGACAATAATTTGTGTAGGAGGAATTTATCTATTTTTACAGCGTTCTAACTGGGGATTAAGGATTCGTGCTGTCACCCAAAATCGCAGTATGAGTGCTTGTTTGGGTATCCCTACTCAAAAGGTGGATGCTATCACCTTCGCTCTGGGTTCGGGGTTGGCTGGTGTAGCTGGTTGTGCTATTAGTTTACTCGGTTCTGTAGGACCCAACACCGGACAAAATTATATTATTGATACCTTTATGGTAGTAGTAGTCGGTGGTGTGGGGAATTTAGCAGGAACTATTATGGCGGCTTTGGGAATTGGTACGGCTAATTTCTTAATTGGTTCTGGGACTCTAGCCTTGGTATTATCTCCTATTCAACCTTTAGCCGATTTGTTGAATTTCTTTGCAACCACAAGTATGGCTAAGGTGTTAGTGTTTGCACTGATTATCGCGTTTTTACAGTGGAAGCCTGGGGGAATTTTTCCCCAGAAAGGTCGTACTGTTGATGTTTAAACCACAAAGGACGCAGAGCATGAGTCAGAAGGGAGGAAGGTTAATTTTAATTGAGATTGGGGCGGTGGTAGCGATCGCACTGATCCTGATTTTAATTATACCAGCAATGCTGTCTGGGTTTCGGTTGAATCTACTGGGGCGGTTTTTGTCCCTGGCTATTGTGGCTTTGGGTCTGGATTTAATCTGGGGTTATACCGGGTTGCTGAGTTTGGGACATGGGATTTTCTTTGGTTTGGGGGGATATGCGATCGCCATGTACCTAAAACTCCAAGTCCCCTCAGGGGAATTACCTGATTTTATGGGGTTGTATGGAGTGAAAGAACTTCCTTGGTTTTGGTATCCTTTCTATTCTTTTCCCGTCGCTACCGTGGCGGTGGTGTTCATTCCTGGCTTACTAGCGGGATTATTAGGATACTTAGTATTTCGTAATCGCCTCAAGGGGGTTTATTTTTCCATATTAACCCAAGCCGCAGTGATTATATTTTTCAACTTCTTTAATGGTCAACAACAACTGTTTAACGGTACTAACGGACTCACAGGTTTTAGAACCTTATTTGGGGTCAATGTCAGTGACTCCCAAACCCAATTCATTTTCTATACCCTGACGGTACTTGTTCTCGCCCTCACCTATGGTATTTGTCGCTGGTTGACAAGTGGACGCTTTGGGCGATTATTAATCGCTATTCGAGATGATGAAAGTCGGGTGCGATTTTCTGGCTATAACCCCACAGAATTTAAAGTTTTAGTGTTTGCGGTATCCGGTGCGATCGCTGGTATAGCAGGAGCATTTTATACACTTCAAAGTGGATCTGTATCACCTCGAACCATGGATATTGGTTTTTCTATTGAAATGGTGATTTGGGTGGCGGTGGGGGGACGCGCTACCTTAACCGGGGCGATAGTCGGTACTTTATTAGTCAATTATGCCCGTACTTTTTTAAGTGAACAATTTGCCGAAATTTGGCTATTTTTTCAAGGCGCACTATTTTTAATAGTCGTCACAGTCTTACCTGACGGTCTCATGGGATGGTTAAAAAAGCAAGAGATTTCTTTTTTCCATCGCCCCCGCCCAATCCCCACATATCCCACCTTAGAAGCAGACCCAGAAGTGCAACATGAACGCGAAAATCTTGGAAACTGAAAACGTCACCGTCAGTTTTGATGGTTTTAAAGCTATCAATCAACTCAACTTTAGTATGGATGCGGGAGAGTTGCGGGTAGTAATTGGTCCCAACGGTGCGGGAAAAACCACCTTTCTGGATGTAATTACCGGGAAAGTACAACCAACAGTTGGGAGAGTTTTATTCAAAGGTAAAAATCTCCGTTCTTTACCTGAACATGAAATCGCCCGCTTAGGAATTGGGCGAAAATTCCAAACACCGCGAATTTACCTCAACTTAACCCCCCGTGAAAACCTAGAAATTACTATTAACCGCCACAAAAATGTATTTTCCACCCTATTTAATCCCCCTCATGCTACGGAAAACAATAGTATTAAAGGCTTATTAGAAACAGTTGGTTTAACCCCTAAAGCAGACATTCCCGCCGGTTTACTTTCCCACGGAGAAAAGCAACGTTTAGAAATTGGGATGTTAGTAGCACAGTCCCCCGACTTATTACTAGTTGATGAACCAGTTGCAGGGTTAACGGACGAAGAAACCTATAATATCGGACAACTACTATTAACACTCGCCCAAAGCCATTCAATTCTAGTCATTGAACACGATATGGAATTTGTGCGCCAAATTGCCAAGACGGTAACAGTATTACATGAAGGTTCCGTACTATGTCAGGGGAGTTTTGAACAAGTCCAAAATGACCCTCGTGTGATCGAAGTATATCTAGGAGAACAGCCAGAATAAAACTGCTGTTTTTTAACCCCGATGGTCTGGAGTTTAGATAAATCATAACCGCTATTGAGAATCAAAAAACTGATGCTAAAAATTTCTCAACTTAACGTTTACTACGGTGAAAGCCATATTTTACGCAACGTAGATTTAAGCGTACCACCAGGGCAAATGATCTGTTTAATTGGACGTAATGGTGTAGGTAAAACCACTCTACTTAAAACAATTATGGGGTTACTCTCACCCCGCAGTGGTACAATTAACTTAAATGGAGAATTAATTAACTCCAAATCTCCAGACCAAAGGGCAAAAATGGGAATTGGTTATGTTCCTCAAGGACGAGAGATCATCCCCCGGTTAACAGTCAGAGAAAATTTACTTCTAGGGTTAGAAGCTAGACAGAAACAATCAAGAAAAGCAGAAATTTCTGAAGAAGTTTTTAGCTTATTTCCGGTGTTGAAAACTATGTTATCCCGGATGGGTGGTGACTTGAGCGGTGGACAACAACAACAGTTAGCGATCGCCCGTGCTTTGATGGGAGAACCACAGTTACTCGTCTTAGATGAACCCACCGAAGGAATACAACCCTCAATCATCCTGGAAATTGAAGCCGCAGTACGTCGCATCGTAGAAACCAAAGGGATTTCTGTGTTATTAGTAGAACAACACTTACACTTTGTCCGTCAGGCTGATTACTATTACGCCATGCAAAAAGGTGGTATTGTCGCCTCTGGTTTCACCACAGAACTGAGTCAGGATGTGATTCAAAAGTTTTTAGCTGTTTAATTTGTTTAATTTTGATTAAGTATTTTACCGTAAAGTCAAATCCTCACTACTAACCCACATTCCGCACTTCGTTTTGTAATCGACAAAAACTACAGGAATTAAGGAGAAAACTATGACACATCCATCTATGATATTAACTAATAATTTTTATGCAGAAGATTATAATTTATGGATTGAAAAAACCGCTTCTTTATTAAAGAATAAGCAGTTTTCAGAATTAGAATTAGAAAATTTAATTGAAGAAGTTGAAAGTATGGGAAGAAGTGAAAAAAATGCTTTAAAAAGTAATTTACGAGTTTTAATTATGCACTTGCTTAAATACAATTTTCAACCTCAAAACAGGTCAAATAGTTGGTTGTATACAATATATGAACATCGTCAAAGATTACAAGATGCGTTTTTAGATAGTCCTAGTTTAAAAGGCTATTATTTAGAAGTTTTGGATAATTGTTATCACCACGCTCGTAAAGAAGCAGCGATTGAAACTGGACTTCCTTTATCTATTTTTCCTGAAGATAATCCTTTTTCCTCTGATGAAATTTTAGATGCTGATTTTTTTCCAGTTTAATCATAATTTCTGTTGTTAAACGATACCTACGGTAAGCTATGCGATCGCACTTCCTCAACCTCCAAAACAGCGAACCGACCAGTCAGCACTTGCGTGATCGCTAAGTTGGATTTACTTGGATTTACTGAGAAATTTTTTATAATTTCTGATATGATATTTATATTTATTCCAACAAATTGTCCATGAAAATAAATGGTAATCGTGATTTACCTACTGGTACACTCAGAAGTATTTTGAAAGATGCTGGTTTGACTGAGGAAGATTTAGATTAATTTTGTTGATCGCACCTCCTCAAGTTCCCAAACATTCTTTTTTATAGATAAATTTATGCTACTATCAAAGATAGTGAAGAACAAATATTTTTATGTTAAATTTAGACAGAATTACATTTGATAGACAAATTATGGCAGGACAAGCTTGTATTCGAGGAATGAGAATACCTGTTTCTTTAGTGGTAAATTTAGTAGCTAATGGTAAACCGATAGAGGAAATTTTAGAAGAATATCCTGATTTAGAAGCTGAAGATATTCGTCAATCTTTACTTTATGCAGCTTGGTTAACTCAAGAAAAAGTTTATTCTATTAGAACTGCGTAGTAATCATATTTTTATTAAGAATTAAAATGAATTTTACTAAGTTCTTGATATACTGATAATATACCAAAATAATAAAATCTAGGATTTTATGATTAACAATCACCAATCCATTACAGATAAATCATCAACGAAACCCCGCAATGATTTATTACTAGAAATTGAACATACTCCAGAAGAATACATACCAGAATTACTACAAATTGTCCGGTTATTTCGTCAAAGTGTGACGATGAAACAGACATCTTTAAAGAACTGGGAAAATGCTATTAATGAAATTAATGAAAGTGATGCAATTAAAAAAGAAGATAGAAAAAATAATATTAAAAGATTGTTTGAGTCATGGAATGAATCAGATGATCAACAAGAACAACAAGAAAATTTAGAAATTATTGAATCTATGAATAGTATTTCAATTTAAAATAAAATGAGTAAGGTTATTGTTTTAGATTCTGCACCTGTGGGATTAATTACTAATCCTAAAGCAAATCCTCTAGCTGTGCAATGTCAAGAATGGTTTTATAGTCTTTTTGAAAGAGGTTATGAGGTAATTTTACCAGAAATTATAGATTATGAAATTAGACGGGAATTATTGAGGGCAAATAAGTTATCAGGAATTAGAAAACTGAATCAAATAAAAGCAGAAATTATTTATCTTCCTATTACCACAGAAGTGATGTTAAAAGCAGCAGAATTATGGGCTGAAGCGAGAAATAAAGGTAAATCTACAGCAGATAATAAAGCTTTGGATGGTGATGTTATTTTAGCTGCCCAATCTATTTTAGTTGCTAATTATGGACATGAGGTAATTATTGCCACGAGTAATAAAAAGCATCTTTCTATTTTTATTGATGCTAGGGAATGGGGAGAAATTTAAAATGTGCGATCGCACTCCCTCCAACCTCACCAAAAGCGATACCTTCGGTAAGCTTCGCTAACGCACCCCTTCAACTTCCCAAAAAGCGATACCTTCGGTAAGCTTCGCTAACGCACTCCCTTCAACCTCCCCAAAAGCGATACCTTCGGTAAGCTTCGCTAACGCACCTCCTCAACTTCTAAATATCCCTTTTTTATCTCACGCAGAGACGCAGAGAACGCAGAGAGTTTCGCGCAAAGTCGCAAAGGAGCAAAGACGCAAAGGATCGCACTTTTACCCAGTATCCTTTTTTAACGAACCACGTTCACCGAAGGTGTTCCCGAAGGGTAGACGCGAAGAACACGAAGGAAGAAGAGAAGAAAGAGCGAATTTTACATTTTCCAGTCAAGTATCCCTTTTTGCCATTAAAATATGTAATACTATTAGGAAATTTATTAAATGTAACAAAATTAGAAAATGAATCAACAAGATAATATTAAATTTGCTATATATATTGATGAATCTGGTAGTGCAAAACCAAATCCTAAAGATGAATGTCCTGTTTTTGCTATGAGTGGAGTTTTAATTAAAAGAAGTGATGAACAAATTATTAATCAATTGGTACTAGATTTTAAAAATCGTTGGAATATTAGTCAAGAACAACCTTTACATGGTAACGAAATACGCTCTAAGAAAAAAGGATTTGCTTGGTTAGGTAAATTATCTAAGGTTGAACAGCAGCAATTTTTGGAAGATTTGACACAAACTATAATTAGTTGTCCTATAGTTGTTCATGCTTGTGTTATCTCTCGTCAAGGATATCTCAATCGTTACTTAGAAAAGTATGGTGAAAATACTTGGGAAATGATGAAAAGTGCCTTTTCTATTTTAATAGAACGTAGTGCTAAATATGCAGCTATTAATAATGGTAGTTTAATGGTTTATTTTGAAGCAGCAGGTAAAAATGAAGATAATCTGCTAAAACAATATTTTTACGATTTAAGAGCTAAAGGTCAACCTTTTAATGTTACAACATCTGATAAATATTCACCTTTATCTGCTGATGATTTATCAAAATTGTTAAGAGGAATAGACAGCAAAACAAAAGCTAGTTCTGTTATGCAAATTGCTGATTTATGTTTGTATCCAGTTGTGCGTAGTAAAGATAGTCCTGATAATCAAGCGTTTTTAGCTCTTAAAAATGCTAACTTGCTTGTGGACTGTAGGTTACAACAGGATCAAGTTACTACTTTGGGAATTAAGTATTATTGCTTTGATAGCCCCTAAAAACAACAAAACCGCTACGCGAGCGGTTTATGATGCGGCAGTCATACGACTACCCCCAGGCTATGCCTACCTTTATATTATCTTCTGATTTATTAATTGTCAATATCTGATTGAGGTTTTTATTGTTTTGGTAAAGCGATACCTTCGGTAAGCTTCGCTAACGCACCCCTCAAACCTCACTAAAAGCGATACCTTCGGTAAGCTATCTCTTTGAGACGCTATGCGAACGCTAACGCCTGAGTATATGATATAATTGTACTATTAAGATTAATGAGTGTTCACTCAATATTATCAAAAAAACAATGCCAGCAAAAGATATTTACCACGATGCTGTTAAAAACGCTTTAATTAAAGATGGTTGGACAATTACGGCTGATCCTTATAAAATCAAGTATAAAGATGCTGAATTGTTCGCTGATCTATCCGCAGAAAAACCGATTGCAGCAGAACAAAGTGGACGGAAAATAATTGTTGAAATTAAGAGTTTTCTTAGTCCTTCTCCCATGAGAGATTTTGAAATAGCTTTAGGGCAATATATTTTATATCGTAATTTAATTACTCTCACAGAACCAGACTATACAATTTATTTGGCTATTAAAGAAAGTACATATCAAAACTTTTTTACAAGAGATTCAATTAAAGAGATTGTCCAATTAAATCAAATTTTGATCATTGTCGTGAATGTAGAAAAGGAGGAAATATTACAATGGATAAAGTAGAAAAATATCAAATAGCAATTAAACAAGTTCTCACAGAATATCATAATTGGGTTTCTGGTGCAACAAATTTAACTGATGAAAGTTGTTTGGTTTTTGATGATAATAACTATCACTACATTTGGTGTTTTTTGGGTTGGGATGGGAAGAAAAGAACAAATAAAATTCAAGTTAATGTCAGAATTAAAAATGATAAAATTTGGATTGAAGAAGATTGGACTGAGGAAGGAATAGCTAATGAGTTGATGAGGTTAGGTATTTCTAATCTTGATATTGTTTTAGCTTTTCATCCTCCTGATGAAAGGAAATATACTGAATTTGCTATTGCTTAAATATTATAGCGATCGCCTACAATAACCTATGCGATCGCACCTCTCAACCTCACCAAAAGCGATACCTTCGGTAAGCTTCGCTAACGCACCCCCTTCAACTTTCCAAACAGCGATACATTACGGAACGACTTGAAAAATACCAAATTGACGAAAATGATAATCAAATGAAAATGCTTGGATAATATCTAACTTTTCCATGATAACTACAAAAAAGCTGCCAAGTTAGGCGAATATCTTCTTCTGTTAAATAATATATAGTTGCTAATTTACCTGAGAAGAAAGCTTCACCTAAAATAATTGCTCTTTTTGCTTCTCCTCTTGCTCTTAATAAAGTTAATGTTTCATCAATTACATAATCAGTTGTTACTAAAGAATCTGTATTATTAGTTAACCATAAAATAGCGTTTTTATGGTTGGAATCTGAAGGAACAACACTAGCAAACCAAGCACCCATATCTACAAAAATCATAAACTATTGACAATATAAAACTTGATCGTGATCTTTACCATCAAAAGGATCTGTTTTCCCCTCTAAAGGAAGTTCAGCAATCTCTTGCAAAATTTCTAATGTTTTTTTCTGTTGATAATTAGATTCTAGAGGAATGATAATTACTTGTACTTTACTTCCTTCTGCTAGTTTTATCGGTTGTGATAGTCTTAATGTTCCTTGTTCATAAATGGCTTCTACTGGCATATAATTTATCTTGGAATTTGATTATTTAAATTATAGCACTATCTCCTAAATCCCATCATCCTCAAACAGCGATGCTTTTGCTTGGTGCTTCGCTATCGCATCCCCTCAAACCACCCAAAAGCGATACCTTCGGTAAGCTATCTCTACGAGACGCTACGCGAACGCTAACGCACTCCTTCAACTCCCCCAAACATCTATTTTTTAAGCCACTACTTCTATTACTCAACTTATGATATAATAAACAAAATATTAGTTAAAAACAAAGTTAGATAAATTAATATGGAAACGCAAGCAATTCTTCAATCTTTACCAAATCTCAGTATCAATGAAAGGTTACAAATTGCTGAATTTGCTTTACATTTAGTTAATCAACAACAAGAATTTTTAACAAAGGAACAACAAAAACGTCAATTAGTGTTAGCAGCAATTACAGCTATTGAAGATTATGCAAATGATGGTGAATTAGTTGTTTTCTCTGATTTAGATGGAGAAGATTTTTATGAATATCCAGATGAAGATTAAAATAAGTTATTAAAATTATGTATAGAGGTGAAGTTTGGTTAGTTAATTTAGATCCCACTGTAGGAACAGAAATTAGTAAAAAACGTCCTTGTATTATAGTTAATGATGATGCAATTGGGATTTTACCTTTGAAGGTTATTGTTCCAGTTACAGATTGGAAAGAACGGTATTCTATTAGACCTTGGATGGTAAAATTAGAACCATCAACTGAGAATAGTTTGGCAAAAGTTTCTGGTGTTGATACTTTTCAAATTCGTTCGGTTTCGGAAACACGATTAATAAGAAAATTAGGCCAGCTTTCTCAATCGGAAATGCAGATGATTTCTGAAGCATTAGCTGTGGTATTAAGTCTTTCTCTGTAAAATTGCGATCGCACCTCTTCAACCTCACCAAAAGCGATACCTTCGGTAAGCTATCTCTACGAGACGCTACGCGAACGCTAACGCACCCCTTCAACTTCCCAAAAAGTGATCGCCTCCCCTCAACTTCCCAAACAGCGATACCTTCGGTAAGCTATCTCTACGAGACGCTACGCGAACGCTAACGCACTCCCTCCAACTTCCCAAAAAGCGATACCTTCGGTAAGCTATCTCTACGAGACGCTACGCGAACGCTAACGCACCCCCTTCAACTTCCCCAAAAGCGATACCTTCGGTGTTTAAATCTGATATACTTTTAATAGATCAAGTTAATCATAAGTTTTACTTGATATTAATTAACTAGAATCTAAGAATATGAAACAATATAAAACTATACAGCTACAATTGAAACCAGAAATAGAAGATCGTCTGATTACCCAAGCTAATAAACAAGGTTTATCAATTGAATCTTATCTTGAATCTTTAATTGAAGATAGTTTGAAAAATCAAGAGGAAAAATCTTTTTCTCAAGTAACAAATGAGGAAGATTGGGAAACAGCACTAATGAATTTAATCAATAGTCCTGCTTTTGCTGTAGCACCACCACTTTCAGATGCAGCTATTAGTCGAGATAGTATTTATACCAGAGAAGATGAAATGTTATGAAATATCTGGTAGATACTAATATTTTACTGCGTTTAGTACAAAAAAATAGTCCTATGCACCTTGATACTCAAAGGGCAATTGTAACGCTCAAAAAGCAAGGTAATTTTTTATGTATTATTCCCCAAAATATAATTGAATTTTGGGCTGTTGCTACAAGACCTCTGGATAAAAATGGGTTAGGTTTATCTATTACTCAAGCTGAAGAAGAAAGCGAAAAACTTAAAAAGATATTTATATTGGAATTGGACACACCACAAATTTTTACTGAGTGGGAATCTCTTGTGATTAAATATCAAGTGATGGGAAAACAGGTACATGATGCTCGTTTAGTAGCAGCTATTTTAGCTCATAATATCACACATTTATTAACATTTAATGTTGATGATTTTAAGCGGTTTGCAGATATTGTAGTTGTTGATCCGCGTAGTGTTGTTTAATTATATTGAAAGTGCGATCGCACCCCCTCAACTCCCAAACAGCGATACCTTCGGTAAGCTAACGCTAACGCATCCCTTCAACTTCCAAACAGCGATACCTTCGGTAAGCTTCGCTAACGCACTTCCTCCAACTTCCCAAACAGCGATACCTTCGGTAAGCTTCGCTAACGCACCCCTCCAACTTCCCAAAATAGCGATACCTTCGGTAAGCTAACGCTAACGCACCTCTTCAACTTCCAAAACATTCTTTTTTTAACGAACCACAGAGACACAGAGAACACACAGAAAGAGCGATCGCACTCCTTCAACTTCCCAACATCTCTTTTGAAACGAACCACAGAGACACAGAGAACACAGAGTAAGAGCGATCCCACCCCTCCAACTTCCCAAATAGCGATCGCACCCCCTCAACTTCCCAAACATTCTTTTTTTAACGAACCACAGAGACACATAGGACACAGAGGATCGCACATTTTCCCCAGCATCCTTTTTTAACGAACCACGAAGACGCAAAGAACACGAAGGAAGAGGAGAAAGATCGCAATTACTCCCCCAAATATTACAATCAAATCCTGAACATCATCGTTTGACTTCACGTACAGGAAGAAGGAAACGCCTACTTAGGTAAATATGGTATTTTTATATTCAGTAGTCTTGATATTTAGCGTAAGACAAGCTAGGATAAAGTGGAACAAGGTAAAACAGACTAAAACAATAATGCGCTTTTTCAGCGTAGGTGTTGCAAATGAGTATCCTAGAGGCTATCAAACCTGATTATTTTGAAGAATTTCGGCTTGAAGAAGCTCAATCATTTTTAGAGCAGTGTTTAGCCTGTGACTCTTCCAATGCTGAATTTTATGAATTTCTTGGAAATATTGCACAACGTCAAGGCATAAACATAGATCAAGTAAAATCTAAGCTCTCTGAGGCTCTCCAAGAATTTATGATTTTGGTCGAGCTTCAAGAACAGCTTTGTATCACAGGTTCACAAATCAAGGAGCTTGCTGAACGTATTCCTGCTGATGATTCTGAAAATAAATCAAAACGTAGTTACGTCCTTGAAAAAAAATTCTTGGACATGGCTTTTCAGAAGTTTATAGAAAGAGTTTCGGAAATTAATTATGTTCAATCTAGAATCGTAGAGAACTACTGGAACTATCTCACTGATAAGCTTCAAGACTTAATTTTGTTTGGTTATATCAAAGAATTATTGTCTCAAAGACGATATTCTTTATCTGAATTTGGTATTTCTCAAGCTATTTGCGAAAAACACGAAGATTCATTTTTGAAATTCAAGAGTTCTCTTTTTCATGTATTAAGTGATTCTGATGTAAATGTACGTTTGCCTCACTTAATAAATAAATATGAGCAAATAGTTTCTAATAACTCTGACAATAATCCTAGTTACCAGGCAAAAGCACTATGTAAGAGGTATAATTTGGAGGAGTTCTTAGCAAAAATGACTCCTAACAATTCTCATGGTGAAAGTGACTGGGGTGAACCAATCGGTAAGGAAGTCTGGTAGTAATGTCTATGTACCAGATCGGGGCGATATTGTATGGCTATATTTCGACCCTCAAGCGGGTCATGAACAAGCTGGTAATCGCCCCGCTTTAATTATTTCTCCTATGATATATAATGATTTCGGTCTTGCTATAGTTTGCCCAATAACTAACAGTACAAAAGGTTATGCTTTTGAAGTTCCTGTACCTAACGGTATAAACACTACAGGTTTTGTTTTAGCAGATCATATTAAAAGTGTTGACTGGAAAGCAAGAAAAGCTAAATTTATTGAAAAAGTTTCAGTTGAATTTGTTACTGAAGTAATTAGTATATTATCGTCAATAATTCCTTATCCTCAAACAGATTAAAATTGTTGTAATGGCTTAGGGTAAAAGCAATTAGTAAAATACTAATAGCCGTTTTAAATTGTGCGTTAGCCAGATAAGCTCATAGTAATTGCCTAGTAAACTTGCCACAGGAATATCAAAACCCAAGGCAAGTTAAATATCTAAAACTATTTTTTACAGTTGCTTCACCTCACTAACCAACTTAGCCACCATATCCTTAGCACTACCAAACAACATAGTCGTCTTATCCTTATAAAACAACTCATTATCCACACCAGCAAAACCCGCACTCATACCGCGCTTAATCACAATAGTTTGCTTCGCCCGATCAACCTCTAAAATTGGCATCCCATATATCGGACTACTCGCATCACTACGCGCCGCAGGATTTACCACATCATTAGCACCAATTACTAACGCTACATCAGCCTGTTCAAACTGGGGATTAATATCCTCCATATCATATAACTGCGTATAAGGTACATTAGCTTCCGCCAATAATACGTTCATGTGTCCCGGCATTCTCCCCGCAACCGGATGTATCGCATATTTCACATCCACACCCATGCGTTCTAGTTGATCCGCCAACTCCCGGACACTATGCTGTGCTTGAGCAACTGCCATCCCATAACCTGGTACAATCACCACAGAACGGGCATAACCTAACATCATCGCCCCTTCTTCAGGATCTATACTGCGAACAGTTTGATTACTTGTACCCGCAGCACCTCCACCACTGGCAGTAGTTACAGAACCAAAAGCACTAAATAACACACTGAATAACGACCGGTTCATGGCCTTACACATAATTTCTGTAAGGATGATACCCGAAGCACCCACCAAAGCACCGGCGATGATTAACATATTGTTCATCACCACAAATCCCGCAGCCGCAGCAGCAACACCTGATAAAGAGTTTAACAACGAAATCACCACCGGCATATCACCGCCACCAATGGGTAATACAAACATCACCCCTAACACCAAGGAAACCGCTACCACTGCTAAAAACACGGGTAAACTATCCGGTGAGATGATTAAATAAGCACTTCCAGCCAAGTATGTACCTAAAAGCAAGAGGTTAACAGGTTGCTGCAAAGGAAAGGTAATAGGAGTACCACTAACCAAACCTTGCAACTTAGCAAAAGCCAGAAAACTACCCGTAAACGTCACACCACCGATCAACACATCCAATAACATAGATATATTGATATCGAGGGGGATAGGTTGAGAAGCATCTAACAACCGCCAAAATTCGGCAACTGCTACCAGTGCGGAAGATGCACCACCCAAACCATTGAGTAAACCAACCATTTGGGGCATTTCCGTCATTTGCACTTTGTAAGCTGCCACAGCCCCAATAATAGAACCAATGACTAAACCCACTAAGATCATCTCGTAATTTAATACGTGCTGATCTAATAAAGTGGCAACCACAGCTAATAACATTCCCACCGCAGCAATCACATTACCATTGCGTGCAGTTGCCGGAGAACCGAGCTTTTTTAAACCAAAGATAAATAAAGATGCAGCTACTAAATAAGTTAGCTGAATCCCAGTAGGGATAAAAGTATTCATGCTTTAACATCCTTCTTTTTAAACATTTGCAGCATTCTGTCTGTAACCAAAAAACCACCGACAACGTTAACCATTGCCAATATCACCGCAATTAAACCGAGAATTACTGATAAATTGGTGTTTCTTTCCCCCGCAGCGAGAATTGCACCTATTACCGAAATGCCAGAGATAGCATTAGAACCCGACATCAAAGGAGTGTGAAGAGTCGGGGGAACTTTGTTAATGACTTCAAAGCCGATAAAAGAAGCCAAAACAAGCACAAATAAAGCCGCTAGTAAAGTTTCATTCATGTTATTTAAGATGTTAAATTGTTAGCTCACGCAGAGACGCAGAGGCGCAGAGAGAATTTAGAGAACAAACGGAAAATCTCTCTCTAACACTCTTTCCTACCCTTCGGGAATACCTTCGGTGAACGTGTACTTTGCGTTCTTTGCGGTTCGTTCCTAAAAAATCCTCAAAACTAAACCACAACAGCTTGCAAAGCATCCTTCACCCGTTGATTTCTAATTTCACCACCATAAGTAACACAAGCAGCATCAACAATATCATCGGCAAAATTAACCTGTAACGTTTTATCTTTAATCAATAACTGCATTAATGCAGTAATATTTTTAGAGTACAATTGACTAGCGTGTACAGGCATGGATGAAGGTAAATTAATTGGTCCAATAATTGTTACACCGTTCCAAACAATATCCTTACCCGGTGCGGTACAAGCACAGTTTCCACCCTGTTCTGCTGCTAAGTCTACTATTACAGAACCGGGTTTCATGGCTTTTACCATCTCTTCTGTAACTAGGATGGGTGCTTTTCTGCCTGGTACTTGGGCGGTGGTAATGACTACATCGGAATTTTTGACGTGTTCAGCAACTAATTCTTGGGTGCGTTTTTTGCTGTCTTCTGATATTTCCTTTGCGTAACCACCTGCTGCTGTAGTTTCTTCTTCGAGTTTAACTTCGACGAATTTCGCCCCTAAGCTTTGTACTTCTTCTTTGACGGCTGGACGAATATCAAAGGCTTCTACTACTGCTCCTAGTCTTCTTGCAGTGGCGATCGCCTGTAAACCTGCTACACCTGCACCCATAATAAATACTTTAGCAGGGGCAATAGTACCGGCAGCAGTGGTTAACATCGGAAAATATTTTGGTAATGCTGCTGCTGCCAAAAGTACGGTTTTATACCCTGCTAGTGATGCTTGGGAAGATAAAGCATCCATGCTTTGCGCTCTGGTAGTACGGGGGATTAATTCCATACTTAAAGCTGTAATTTGCCGTTGTGCTAATTTTTGCGCTATTTGGGGATTTCCTAATGGGTTGAGAAAGCTGATTAAAACAGATCCAGTTTTGAGTAAGTCTATTTCAGAACGTCCATCTTCTCTTTCTTGGGGTGGACTGACTTTTAACATTATGTCTGCTTCACCCCATAATGTAGCAGGATCACTAATTATTTTCGCTCCTGCTGCTTCATAGTCAGCGTCAGTAAAAAATGCTTTTTCTCCCGCACCAGTTTCTACATAAATTTCTAATCCTTGTTTGATTAATTTGGCTACAATGTCAGGAATTAATGATACCCGACGTTCACAAACTTCTATTTCTTTAGCTACTGCTATTTTCATGCAATCTCCTAGAGATAAATACTTAATATTTGTTAGCTATTTTTAGCTATTTATTGATGTACGTCTTTAATAAACTGATACAACTAATGCAACATGAACCATGAACTTTGTCTTGAACCCTTGTGTAAAGCATTTTTGCTATTGGCAAATATGATCTAGATGGTTCTCAACTGTTGTGGTTACTGCACATCTTATGTGCATTTTTTGATGTTATATCTATGTCTTCAGATTATTTTCGGGATTGTGCAATTTAATTTCTACTTTCTGCCATACTTAAATTGGGTAAGTTTGATATTTTCTACTTAACTGCACGATTTTGTCAGGATTCAGAATATACAAAGGTTGAGTCTCAACAATTGATTGATTGTAATTTAAGGAGCGATCGGCAAAAACTTTTTTCAACTTTTATCAAAAAAATGTTATTTTACTCAACATCTCTATACAATCTGCAACACAAACAAAGAAAAACTTTACACCCCACATCCCACACCATAGGATTAAGCCTTATTTTTGCCTGATTGTCACATCTTCAGAGTAAAAATGTACTTTTGGCACTTTTATGTTCATTTTTCGTCTATGATTAAGTATAAAGTAGTAAAGTTTAGTTAAGAATACTAACAAGACTGTTACTGAAGATTACAGAGAACTCAGAAATAATATTTATTTAGAGGAAGCCTAACTATGCGACGTTTACTTTCTGCTTTAGCTGTAACTGGTTGTTTATTAACGACTTTTCCGGCTGTCAGTTTGGCACAACAAGGTTTTACACTATTTAGCGGTGTTAAGGGAGAAAATCAACTACCCTTCCGTTTAGATTTTGGTGGACAAACCAACGCCACGGATAGATATATACTCAGACTACCCGCCAAAAAAATGAAATTGGCAGTTGCTCAATTTGCCATTACTTACCCTGATTATTACAAAGGCAGTTTTGATCCAAAAGCAGTTGAAGTCAGAGTCAAAGAAAAAGGTGTTCCTTTAAGTGAAGTTAAATGGAATAAAGAAGGACGGATAATAGAGATATTTCCCGAAGAACCAGTACCAGCAGGTAGTAAAGTTGAGTTAGTGCTATCCAACGTGCAAAATCCTGCCTTTGGGGGAATGTTCCATTTTAACTGTCAAGTCCTCTCCCCTGGAGATGTACCAATGTTGCGCTACTTAGGTACTTGGCTCATCAGCATCAATTAACAAGGGAACAGGTAACAGGTAACAGGTAACAGGTAGCAAATTATTTGTATTTTCCCAATCACCAGTCCCCAATCACCAGTCACCAATCACTAGAAACTGTATCCAGAAATATACTCTTATTGCCTGTAAAGTGGTAAGATAACAGATTGTGACTTTTTATGAAAATCGCCTAAGAGGACAAAGAAATGCAAAGAACATTGGGTGGAACTTGTCGGAAGAGAAAGAGAACCTCTGGTTTTCGTGCTAGAATGCAAAGCCCAACTGGCAGAAGAGTAATTAGAGCCAGAAGAAAAAAAGGTCGTCATCGTTTAAGCGTTTAGGCATCCAGCAAATAGAGAAGCTGTGGCTTTGCCCAAAGCATATAGATTAAAATCCCGCAAGGATTTCCAGGCGGTTTTCCGGGAAGGAATTCGGTGTCATAGCTCTCATTTCACTTTGAGAGCTTTAAAACCGTCACGTCCACAAGAAACTTCTAGTGATAATGACGCTGCTACCATAAAATTAACTAAATGTCAAGATTTAGCTAGTACAAAAATTGGCGTTTCCATTAGCACCAAAGTCAGTAAAAGAGCAGTAGTTCGCAATCGGATTAAACGGCAAATTACAGCCGCATTGTCTCAAATATTGCCTAAGTTATCACCTGGATGGCGATTGGTAGTGATTGTCAAGCCAAAGACAGCAGAATCTGAGTGCGTAAGCCAACAATTTCTGCAAGAATTAGAGCAGTTGTTGGTAAAAGCAGAGGTAATAAATGGGTATTCGTGAAGAAGTTTATTATGAAGGTGGTCCCCATATTGGAGATTTGATTCTCAATTTATTGATTGGGCTAACGGTTGTGGGTTTACCATTAACTATTGGAGCGATAGTTAGAGCGTTATGGTTACGTTTTAAAATCACTGATCGGCGAGTTGCTGTGATGGGTGGTTGGATGGGACGAGATCGCACTGACGTAATTTATTCAGAAATAGTCAAAGTGGTAAAAGTTCCCCGTGCCATAGGTTTGTGGGGAGATATGGTACTTACCCTGAAAAACGGTAGTCGGTTAGAAATACGGGCTATTCCCAATTTTCGGGAAACTTATGATTATATAAGTGAGAAAGTCGCCGCTAAAAATCCCCAATATACTGATGCTCAAAAGTAGGCAGGAGGCAGGAGGCAGGAGGCAGGAGTCAGGAGTCAGGAGTCAGGATAAAGAAGGTAAATATTTCTTCCCAGTCCCCAGTCCCCAGTCACCAATCCCCAGTCCCCAGTCCCCATTGTGCGGCTATCCGTAGCCAATGATAGTCGCTAATAAATCACGATTTAGATAAATTAGATTCAGTTCAGTTTACAGTACCTTGGGTTGGATTTAGAATAATGGATTTTGGTATCGGGTTTCTCTCGAACAACGTAATGCTGCCAATCATAGACTTTTTCTATGGTTTTTTTCCTAGCTATGGATTGGCGATCGTTGCTTTAACATTAATCATTCGGTTTGCACTCTATCCCCTGAGTGCAGGTTCTATTCGCAGTATGCGCCGAATGCGAATAGTGCAACCTCTCATGCAAAAGCGGATGGCGGAAGTTAAAGAACGCTATAAAGACGATCCGCAAAAGCAGCAAGAGGAAATGGTGAATGTTCAGAAAGAGTTTGGCAACCCCTTAGCTGGATGTTTGCCCCTGCTGTTACAGATGCCAGTTTTACTAGCACTGTTTGCAACTTTGCGGGGTTCACCATTTGCAGGTGTGAACTACTCCGTTAACTTGCAAATCTTTCCATCCGAACAAATAGAACGCATTCAACCCCAAGCCTTTGCAACTCCTCCCCAAAACATCTACATTGCTGATGGGGATCACACAAAAATTACCGCTATTCTTCCCGGTGGTAATAAGTTAGCGGTGGGAGAAAACACAAAGATCCAATATCAAACATTGGAGGGCAAACCCTTTGAGGCTCTGTTAGCAGAACATCCAGAAACTAAATTAACTCCTGAATGGAAAATAACCAAAGGAGAAGATAGAGTTAAAATTGATGCCGAAGGCAACATAGAAGCCTTACAACCTGGAGATGTGACAATACAAGGCACAATTCCCGGACTGGCAGCAGATAAAGGATTTCTGTTTATTGATGCTTTAGGTAGGGTAGGGGCAATAGATCCAGATGGTGTAGTTCACTGGGATATTGTCGGCATGATAGTCTTCTTTGGCATCAGCTTGTACTTTAGCCAAATGCTGTCTGGGCAAAATTCCAGTGGTGGTAATCCACAACAGGATACAGTTAATAAAATTACACCTGTGATCTTTTCGGGAATGTTTTTGTTCTTCCCGCTACCTGCTGGTGTACTCATGTACATGGTAATTGGTAACGTTTTCCAAACCCTGCAAACCTACATTCTTTCCCGCGAACCTCTACCAGAGGAACTGCAAAAAATTGTAGCTATCCAGGAAAAGGAACAACAAGCGGCAACTGTAGAGGTTAAAGCTTTGCCCTTTGAACCAAAAAGTTCTAAGAAAAAGGCTACAGGCTAATTATGAGTGAAATTTCTATGCAGCGTGGTGAACAATGGTTAACACAATTGCTGCAACTTACTGGAATCTCTACTAATGTTAAGGGTAATTTAGGGGCTGCTCCTACTCTGGGGGCAGTTTCTCAAGAACCTGATAGCTATTGGTTGACTATTGATGAATCGAATTTGATGCCAGAACAAATCAAAGTTTTGATTGGTGCTGGTGGTTCAGTGTTAGATGCTATGCAGTATCTAGCTAATTCGGTACTAAATTTGCATCAGCCAGAACATGAGCAGACATCTTATACCATTGAGTTGAATGGCTACCGTGTCAGACGACAAGCGGAAATAACTGCTTTAGCTAGAACTGCGGCTCAAGAAGTGCGTTTTTCTGGACGAGAAGTGGAAATTAGATCCCTCAGTTCAGCGGAAAGGCGACAAGTTCACAGCTTTTTAAAGGAATTTCCTGATTTGGAAACCTTTAGCCGTGGTAAAGAACCCCATCGTAATTTAGTAGTTCGTCCTGCGACTGAACCACCAACAGATCCTGGCTATTAAAGCTAAAATCAAAGATAAGTATTCAGCTATCAGCAGTCAGCAGTCAGCTTTTTAAAGCTTGCGCCTAAACTCCCTATTTTGATAATCTACCAATTTATCAAACATTCTTACTCCTGAACGGCAGTTGCTTTATGCCGGGGAACTCGTCCACCGCACTGCCTCCTCCTGACTCCTGAATTCCTATATCAGCTATCAGCAATTTTGCTGATCATTAACCATAATTTTTTGTGAGGATATCTCACTCATCATAATGGACGCTATTTTTATTCCGCAGCTAACCAAAGCCCCGGAACGGACAGAGGAAATTCAAGTTAACGAGTCTCTGCCTGGACTGGAAACTTTAACCCCTGTGCGTGGAACTATCCGCGTCCAGCATCAGGGTAATTATTTAGAAGTTTCTGGTCAGGCAGAATCAATTATTACTTGTACCTGTAACCGCTGTTTGCAGCAATATAATCAACGTTTGGCTGTTAATACTAAAGAAATTATTTGGTTAGATGCTAATGCTAATCAAGTTGAAGACTTGCCTTTAGAAAGGGAAGTTGCTATGGAAGATTTAGTAGAAACGCTTTCACCTGATGGTTATTTTTATCCTAGTGAATGGCTGTATGAGCAAATGTGTTTAGCTATTCCTCAACGTCAATTGTGCGATCGCAATTGTCCGGGTATTTTAGATAATACTGCTGCTGGTGGTGCTGAAAAGCAGGTTGATAGACGTTGGTCTGCTTTGGAAAGTTTGAAAAAACAACTTCCTGAATAATGGTCTATATAGGGGTTGCTGAGAAAGTCTTTCCGTGAGGGCATAGGAGTCAGGAGTCAGGAGTCAGGAGTCAGGAGGAGATTTGAAAATTTCTTTGCCATCTCTTGAAATCCCAAAAAATGCACACTTTTTCCGG